>CALVRT010000082.1 GCA_944358735.1 uncultured Bacilli bacterium
ATTAGAATTAGTAAGACCATATTTAGTCTCACATTCTGTAGCAGCCGCATCAACATCCATATAAAAACCAAATGCTAACATTAAGGTAATAATAAACAAACTAGTATTTCTAATAAACTTCATCATACAATTCTAATCCTTTGCTTCTTAATTACCACAAACGTAATCAATCCCCCAGCTGCTACAATAATAACAGCAGCTATAATAATAACTGTCATATGTTCTTCAACAAAAGCCATAAATCCGTTATCTTTTTCTTCTTCATCTACAATTACTTCTTCTCCATCTTGATTTAGATGCCCCTCACGATATTCACGAGTAAGCTCTTCTAAATTTTCAAAAGAAACTTGAACGGATAAATAATCATGACACAAATAAAATTCTTCAATACCAATACAGAAACTAGAATGACTATATAAATTTCTCATCGGTGTAGTCTCATACCAAGTATAAAGTAAAGTATCAGGGCAATTAGTAACACTAGAACTATATATTTCAAATGTATAATCAACCATATCTACAGTAGTCATATCAGCAAATGTAATAACACCGTTATCTGCATCATCAAATGTAAAAGTTCTTTTTTCTTCAGTAAGTTCATTAGTAACTACTACATAAAGCTCTTCTGTAATATTAGTTATATAAAACTTAAAATGATCTTTACGTGGAATATACTCTTCATCTGCATCCAACCCATCTGGTGGATTAACATCCTCATTAACAGGGATTTCTAATTCCACAATCTCATAATCAACCCCAACATTAACTGCTAAACTATTAAGCCGGTTCATCTCTGTAGCATCACACACAGCATAGGCATTATAGCCACCTAAAAAGAATAATGTCAAGGTGAAAATGAAAGGCAATAATCTCTTCATAAATATACACCAACCTCATAACTTAAATTATAGCATACAACAACTAGTTTTTCAACAAAAAGAAAGCAAAAAAAGGAAGCAAAGTTCCTTTATATAATAGTCATTAAAATAAATATAATAAGCAAGCAAATAAACATTCCAACTAAGAATCTCCATATGTATTTTAACCAATCTTTATACTTAACTTTTAATGAAACAAGTCCTATACCAAGTACAATACTTGTTGGTACAAAGAATTGAACAAAACCATATAAAGAAGTAAACATGGTATATACTGGATTCATATAATCAGCAAATTCAGTAACAAGATAATTACCAGAATAAGCTGCATCTCCTAAAACATATCCAGTAAAACCTAAATCAGTATGGAATATGTTAAATAATAAACTAGAAAGTGTCATTGTTGCAATATTAAATCCATCAGTAATACTAAGAATTTTATTAACAATTGTTGCTACAAATGAAGATTGAGCATAACTTGGATGACATACTACAAGCATTAGTAAATAAGCTCCAACAATACATAATGATGGAATAATAAACTTCTTAATACCAGAGCGAATACTATCAAAAAATTCACTAAACTTAAAGCGATAACAAATAGCTAAAATAACAGTAAATAATATAATTATAGCACTAATTGTAAAATTATCCCAAGAACCCAATGCTCCAGTTTGAACACCTATAATATCTCTTAGAATAAAGAAATCATTAGAGCTTTCAGCCTTACCTTCAATTCTAATATCTTCTGTAACCATTTCATGAAAATCTTCAAATACATCTACCCCAAAATTAGCTTTCCAATTAGTAAAACCTAAAACTGCCAAAACAAATAACAACACTCCAACTACAATTATTGGAATCATATTCTTTGTTTTATCTACACGTTCATCAGCTACAGCAACTTCAAACAAATCAATACTCTCAGCTTTTTTATCAACCTTATTCATATGCATTAAAGTAAAGAAATTAAATAGCACTAAGCCAATAACTAAAATACCTGCTCTAACTAATAATGCTGGCATAACATTTGGTGTCTCAAGGGTATAACCTAAATAACGACTAAACATAGTTGCACCCTCTGTACCATAGGTAGCTCCCATAATACCAACTAAAATAGAACCAAAGGTTGTTGCCAAAATACTCATCTTATCTAATTTCAAACGATTTAAAACAGAAATTACAAATGGCACAAAAATAAGTACAACAAATGTCTGAGTAACAACACTTGTTAATCCTGCTAAAATAACTGAAAATAAAATAACAGCTACTCTTGGATTAAGTTTTCTTGCAATACCAGATACTATTCTCTCATAAGCTCTAGTTTTAGTAATAACCCCGTAAAAAGCACCAATTACTAAAAGCAAAAGAATCTTATCAAGTCCAAATGAAACAGCATAATACAAAGAAGAAGCAATATCATAAATACCAAATCTAAGTACTCCCATCTCACTATAACCAGTTGAACTAAATAATCCTGATGGAATAATCCATGTTAACACCATAGCAATTGCTACAAACACTAATATAGTTTTTAATAAACCATATTTATTTTCTTTTTCTTTCATAAATTCCCTCCTAATAAAGATTATAATACAATTTATTTTAAAAAAAAAAGCAAAAACTGCTTTTTTATATACTTTTTTAATCTCTTGGCTTCATAAGTGGGAATAAAATAACCTCACGAATTGTCTCACTACCAGTAAGAAGCATAACAAGTCTATCAATTCCCATACCCATACCACCAGCTGGAGGCATACCATACTCTAATGCTTCAACAAAATCCATATCCATATCATTAGCTTCTTCATTACCAAGTTCTCTTTCTTTTAATTGTGACTCAAAACGTTCCATCTGATCAATTGGATCATTTAATTC
>CALVRT010000083.1 GCA_944358735.1 uncultured Bacilli bacterium
CCTTATATAACAAACAAAAATAATTATAGGTATAAATATACTAATTATATATGTAACAAAGTTTATAATAGAAATTATTTATAAATATAAAGGTATTTTAATAACTGATAATTTATTAATATAATATTTTATCAGTTTTTTTCTAATTTATATTGAATTATTTCCCGAAAAATAGTATGATAATATTGGAAGAATAGAAGGGAGGGGTGCCCTGTGTATGAAAGTGGTAAATTAATGGAATTAAATATCAATGATATTTTACCTAATCGATTTCAACCACGAATTTATTTTAATGAAGGAAAATTAAGTCAATTAGCTGAATCTATTCATAAATATGGAGTAATTCAGCCTATAGTAGTTAGACAAGTTAATAATAAATATGAAATAATTGCGGGAGAAAGAAGATATAAAGCTAGTAAGTTAGCTAATAAACAAACAATACCAGCGATAATCGTTAATTTAACAGATAGAGAAAGTGAAGAAATTGCTTTACTTGAAAACATTCAAAGACAAGAACTAACGCCTATTGAAGAAGCTGTTTCTTATAAAAGAATATTAGATATGGGCTATATCACACAAGAAGCTTTAGCTAAAAAAATAGGTAAAGCCCAGTCAACTATTGCTAATAAAGTAAGGTTATTAAATTTAGATGATGAAGTTCAAGAAGCTTTATTATATGGAAAAATATCCGAAAGACATGCTAGAAGTTTACTTAAAATAAATAATCGTAGTCAGCAAAGAGATATGCTTAAACGAATTATAAACGAAAGATTAACAGTAAAAAGAACCGATGAAGAAATTGCTAAACTTTTAAGTACCCCAGTAACCCCTTCTAATGAAGTTGAAAGTTTATTTGATAATAATATGGTAAATAATAATATAAGAAAGGAAGATAATATGGATATTGATAAAATAATGCGTGAAGCTAAAGATATAAATGTTCCTGAAGAACCTAATGATGTAAGTAAATTGATGCAAAATCCTAATGCTGTTTATAATCAAGCACCTCAAACACAGACTCCAGAACCAGTAATGCCAACAATTCAAGAAAATCCTTTAAGTGGTAATAAATTTGTTCATTATGCTCCAGAAGAACCAACACCTGCTCCTGTTCAAACAGAACAAAGCCACGCTAATTTTAATAGTATGTTTCATCCAACGGCTAGTGATTTACAACCATCAGCCAGTTCAGTGAATAATATACAAACTCCAGTTCAAACTCCGCAAGTTAATCCAGCTCCAGTTCAAAATAATGTCGAGCCGGTAATAACAGAAGCCCCTTCTGAACCAACTTATAATAATCCTACATTTACTGAACCTAGTCCAGTAGCATCAGCAGTAACAGCGGCCTTTAATGTAGCTGAAAATTCAGCGCCTCAACCTAATCCTTATCAAACACCAGTTCAACCAGCTTATTCCCAGCCAACACCTAGTTATGAACCAGTAACAAGTGTTCCAGAACCTGTAAATACTAGTCCTATTTATAATTCGCAAAATGTTTATAATGAGCAAGTTGGAGTCAACACTTATACTGCGCCGTCTATATCAGTGGAAAATGCCATTGAAAAGCCAACTATTCCATCAGCTGATATTTATGAAGAATCAGTTAGTCAGCCAAGTATGGTAAGTACGCCTGTTAAAACAGTAAATTCACCTAATTTAACAGAGGCTATTCATTTAATTAGAAACTGTGCTAATCAAATTGAGGCTTTAGGTTTAAAAATTAATGTTGATGAAATGGATTTAGATAATAATTATAAAGTAACTTTTGAAATTACTAAATAAACTGCATTTTAGCAGTTTTTTGATAGGGGGAGATTTTATTGGAATTAAAATCATATATTTTAAATTTTACGAAAAATTTAAAAGAAATCGGACAAAATAATCTTGATAATTATCAAAGAAACATAAAAACTTTAAAAATAGAAATTAGTGATTTTACTAATAGAAAAACTAATAATGCGGCAACTTATAATGAACGTGAAAATAAAATTTATTTACGTGATTTATTTATTGATGATAGTTTTTATCACGAACTTTTGCACGTTGCTAGTACTAAAGTAGATGAAGATAATATTTATAGTGGAATTAGTTTAAATGATTATAATGTTGGGTTAAATGAAGGTTTTACCCAGTTATTAACAGAGGAATATTTTTCTATTAATAAAGAAGATACTTTAACTTATCCTTATGAAACATTAGTTGCTAAAATAATTTATTTAATTATGGGTAAGGATATGCTTAATAGTTATTTACAGGCTGATATTAATGGCTTTTTAAATAATTTAAGTAACTATTTATCTAAAGAAGACATTCAATTATTAATAAATAATTTAGATTTTATTCATCGTAATTTATATCAGGAAGAAAAAGAAGTAAAAGAAAAAATGCATAATATAACATTAATTTTATCTAAAGCTAGTAAATCCGTAATAGAACTTTCTGATTTTATTGATATTTTAGATTATACGATAAATATTAATGGTAATGAATACGACTTTTTAGCCAATATTGAGGAGGTAAAAAATGAATATCGAAAGAATAATAGTCGGTGATTTACAAACAAACTGCTATATTATAGAAAAAGATAATAAAGTATTAGTTATTGACCCGGGTGACGAATTTTTAAAAATAAAAAAACAAATAAATAATCGGGAAGTATTAGGGGTAATTATTACTCATTATCATTATGACCATATTGGAGCTTTAGATTTAATAATTAACGAATATAAGGTAAAAGTATATGACAATAATACTTTGAATGAAGGTATTAATAAAATTGGTCCTTTTACGTTTGAAATGCTTAAAACACCCGGTCATAAAGAAGATTTAATAAGTATTTATTTTAAGAAAGAGAAAGTTGTGTTTGTCGGTGATTTTATTTTTAAAGGAACAATTGGTAGAACTGATTTAGAAGGAAGTAATCCTGATGATATGCAAAAATCTATTATGAAAATTAAAAAGTATCCTTTAGATACTATTATATATCCCGGTCACGGTGTTAAAACAACTTTAGAATATGAAGTATTAAATAATCCATTTTTTAATTAAATGGATTTTATTTTAAAATGATATATTGTCTTACATTGTAATTAATGCTATTATTATAATGTTTAATAGATTTGTGACTTATCATAAAATCTTATATTTAAAAAAATAAATTTTATATGGACCACGAATTTTTAGGTTATATGTGGTTATAGTAAGGAGGGCCTATGTTTAAAATTCATTCAAAATATAAACCTAGTGGCGACCAGCCAGAAGCGATAGAAAAACTTGTAAAAGGAATTAAAGAAGGCAAGAAAAACCAAGTGTTATTAGGGGCAACAGGTACAGGTAAAACTTTTACGATTGCCAATGTAATTGAAAAAATAAATAAACCAACCCTTGTTTTAGCCCATAACAAAACCCTTGCCGGACAATTATATGGGGAACTTAAAGAGTTATTTCCAAATAATCATGTATGCTATTTCGTCAGTTATTATGATTATTATCAACCAGAAGCGTATGTGGCAAAAACTGATACATATATTGAAAAAGACGCTTCGATTAACGATGAAATTGATGAACTTCGGCACTATGCTACCGCTAGTTTAATAAATAATAAAGATGTTATTGTTGTAGCTTCTGTTTCTTGTATTTATGGTATTGGAGAAATTGAAGAATATGAGAAAAAAATGCTTGTTTTAAGTGCCGGGGAAGAAATTGACCGTGATAAAGTAATTGAAAAATTAATTGATATGCTTTATGAGCGAAATGATATAGATTTAAAAAGAGGAACTTTTAGAGTTCGCGGTGATACATTAGAAATCATTCCTGTGGCTTTCCATTCTAAAGGCTATCGTATTGAATTTTTTGGTGATGAAATTGATAGAATTAGTGAGTTTGATTTAGTTACCGGTGCCTTATTAAATGATAAAAAAAGTATTACAATTTTTCCAGCTAGTCACTTTGTAACTAGTGAGGATAAATTAAAACTAGCGATAAAAAATATAAGAGAAGAATTAAATGAAAGACTTGAATATTTTCAAAAAGAAAATAAATTACTAGAATATCAACGTTTAAAAGAAAGAACAAATTATGATTTAGAAATGCTTTCAGAAACTGGTTTTTGTAGAGGAGTGGAAAATTATTCAAGGCATTTAGCTTTAAGAGGCCCGGGAGAAACGCCAACTACATTAATAGATTTCTTTAAAAAAGATTTTTTATTAGTAATTGATGAATCACACGTTACTTTACCTCAAGTAAAAGCTATGTATAATGGTGATAGGGCTCGTAAACAGATGCTTGTTGACTATGGATTTCGGTTACCTAGTGCTTTAGATAATCGGCCGCTTAAATTTGATGAGTTTGAAGCAAAACTAGATAATGTTATTTATGTTTCCGCTACTCCTGGTGATTATGAACTTGAAAAATGTCATCACGAAGTTATTGAACAAATAATAAGACCAACTGGTTTATTAGACCCATTAATTACGGTTAAACCAACGAAAAATCAAATTGATGATTTAGTAAGTTTAATTAATAAACAAATAGAAAAGAATGAACGAACTTTAATTACAACTTTAACAATTAGAATGGCGGAAGAGTTAACTAATTATTTAAAGAAGCTAGATATAAAAGTTGCTTACTTACACAATGAAATAAAAACTTTAGAACGAATGCAAATAATTAGAGATTTAAGAATTGGAAAATATGATGTTGTTGTTGGAATAAACTTACTTCGTGAAGGAATAGATATTCCTGAAGTTAGTTTAATTGCGATAATGGATGCCGATAAACAAGGCTTTCTTCGTAGTGAACGTAGTCTTATTCAAACAATTGGTAGGGCTGCTCGTAATGCAGATGGAAAAGTTGTAATGTATGCTGATGGTATTAGTAGTGCGATGAAAACGGCTATTGATGAAACTAAACGAAGAAGAACTATTCAAGAAGAATATAATAGAAAACATAATATTGTACCGAAAACAATTGTTAAAGAAATTAGAGAAGTTATAACTAATAATAAAGAAGTATTAGAAAAGAAACCAGAAAAATTAAGTAAGAGTGAAAAACAAAAATTAATGGTTAATTTAGAAAATGAAATGAAATTAGCTGCTAAAAACTTGGATTTTGAACGAGCTATGGAACTTAGAGATGCCTTATTTGAATTACAAAGTTCATAAAAATGTGAAATCAAGACTATGAATTGTCTATAAAAACGTGAAATAAATGTACAAAAAAGTCCATAAAAACGTGAAAAACTCTTGGGAAATTATATTTTTTAGAATATAATTAAAGGGAAAGGACTTGATTATATGGAAAAAACAATTAGAAAAATGGAAAAATGAGAATATTTTAAAACCATTAATGGTAATTGGTGTAAGATAAATCGGAAAGCCATATTTAATTGATAGCTTTTGTACAGATAATTTTTCGGCTTATATTTATATTAATTTAATGGATAAAGAAGATGTTATAAAAATATTTGATGAGCAAATAAATATATAGAAAAAATAATCCTAAATATGCAATTAGGATTTCAACTAAAAACTTTAGGTTTGAAAACGATATAAAATCAGTTCCATTATATGCTGTATTTTGTATAGATAAGGATTTAGGAAATTAAAATAAAATAGCAAAAAGGAGCAAAAAAGGAGCAAAAAAGGAGCAAAAACCCTGCAAAAACCTGCAAAAACTTAAAAACAAAGGTACTTAATGTATCTTTGTTTTAGTATTCTATGTAGATTTTCTTTCTATGAAAAATAGGTGAAATGTGATATAATTTGTATAAAGTTTATTTAAATTATCATTTTAACTATTTAAAAAAAATATAATAAAAAGAAAGGAAAATTAACTTGTAATGGAAAAATTAATATCAAAAGAAAATATATATAAATTTTTGGACTGGTTAATAAAAATGATAGGGTATTCTGTAATATTAATATTAGCGTCATTTTTATTTAAACATACTTTATACATTGATAAAGAGTGGTTTGGTTTATGGAGCTTTTTGGCGGCAATAATTATTTATTTACTTAATAAAACTGTTAAACCAATTTTGTTTAAATTAACAATACCTATTACTGGTTTAACCCTTGGTTTATTTTATCCTTTTATTAATTTAGTTATATTAAAATTAGTTAGTATTATTTTAGGACCTCATTTTGAAATATATGGTATTTTATTTGCTGTTTTTGCTTCAATTTTAATTTCTATTTTAAATATTATAATGGATAATTTTTTAGACAAATTATTAAGAAGGGAGAATTAAAATGCATCCTTATCTTGATTTAGGTTTTGTGCAAATACACTATTATTCTATTTGCATTTTTATCGCAATGTTAATTGGAGTTTTTTTAGTATTAAAAGAAGCCAAAAGACAAAATATTGATGAAAATAAAATGATAGATTTACTGTTTTATGCAATAATTATTGGAATAGTTGGTGCAAGACTTTATTTTGTTATCTTTCATCTTGATTATTATTTAAACAACCCTTTAAATATATTTAAAATTTGGGAAGGTGGCCTTGCTATTCACGGAGGAATAATTGCTGCTTTAATCTTTATTTATTTTTATACCAAGAAAAAAGACTTAAATTTGCTTAAAATATTAGATATTTTAGTAGTAGCTTTACTTATCGCCCAAGCTATAGGTCGTTGGGGGAACTTTTTTAATAGTGAGGCCCATGGACCAGAAACAACATTAGAAACTTTAAATAATTTATTTGTTCCTGAATTTGTTATTAATGGTATGCAAATAAATGGTATTTATTATTTACCAACCTTTTATTTTGAAAGTATTTTATGTTTATTAGGTTTTATTATTATATTAATAATTAGAAAAAAATGTAAAATAGGTGATTTAACAGCTTTTTATTTAGTATGGTATGGGTTAGTTAGGTTTTATATAGAAAGCTTTAGAACTGATAGTTTAATGTTTTTTGACTTTAAAATCGCCCAAATTGTTTCAATTATTATGGTAATTATTGGTGTTGTTTTATTTATAAAATCAAGAAAAAATCCAAAGTTTAGGGAGGAATAAAATGTATAATACAATTATTGTTGGTAGTGGACCGGCTGGAATGGCCGCTGCTTTATATTTAAAAAGAAGTGGACTTAAAACTTTGATTATCGATAAAGATGCTCCTGGTGGACAGATGCTTAAAACTGATAATATTGAAAATTATTTAGGATTTTCTAGTATAAGTGGCGCTGATTTAGCTTTAAAAATGAATAGTCAATTAGATGGTGTTGATAAAGCTTTTGGTGAAGTGATTTCTATTACTAAAGATAACTATTTTACGGTTAAAACAAGTAGTGCGACATATACTAGTAAAAATGTTATTATCGCGACTGGTAAAGTTAATAATAAACTTGGTTTAGCTAATGAAGATAAAATTAAAGGTATTAGTTCCTGTGCGGTTTGTGATGGCGCTTTTTATAAAAATAAAGAAGTAGCTATTGTTGGTGCGGGTAACAGTGCTTATACGGAAGCTTTATATTTATCAAGTATATGTTCCAAGGTATATATAATTAACCGGACAGAAAATATTAAAGCTGATAATGAACTACAAACAAGAGTTAAAAATAGAGAAAATATTTTATATTTATCTTCATCAGTAGTTACTTCATTAGAAAGTGAAGATAATACTTTAACCGGAATTGTTATAAATGATAAAACTTTAATTAAAGTTGATGGTTTATTTCTCGCAATTGGTGGTTTTCCTAAATTAGATTTTATTAAAGGTGTTGAAACAGATAAAGGTTATTTAGTTGTTAACGATAAAAAAGAAACAAATATTCCTGGTTTATATGGAGCAGGAGATGTAATTAAAAAAGATTATTATCAAATTATAACGGCATTAAATGATGGTGTTTGTGCCGCTTTAAGTATAAAGGAGCGTGAATAATATGAGACTAGCTGTTTTAGGTGGTGGAACTGGTATGAGTACTTTACTTAATGGTCTTAAAAAAATGCCATTTGATATTTCTGCAATAGTAACAGTTGCTGATAATGGCAGTAGTACTGGTAAACTTCGAAGAGAATTTAATACGGTAGCAGTTGGTGATTTAAGACGAATTTTAGCTAGTTTATCACATAATTCAGAAGTGGTAAGAAAACTTTTTGATTATCGGTTTGAAAGTTCTAGTAGTTTAGACGGTCATGCTTTAGGTAATTTGTTATTAACTGGAGCCTCACAAATAACGGGTAACATGTCTGATGCGATTGAACTACTTAACTCTTTATTAAATTTAGAAGGTGAGGTTATTCCTTTAACAGAAGATAATGTTACTTTAGTTGGTAAAATGGAAGATGGAACATTAATTAAAGGGGAAGAACAAATTACTAAAGATAGTAGATTAATTACGGATGTTTTTTATGAAAAAAAGCCTGAAGTAACACCTAATGTTTTAAAAGCTATTAGTAAAGCTGATGCGATTATTTTGAGTATGGGTAGTGTTTTTACTAGTATAATTCCTAATTTAATATGTAAAGAAGTAATAGAAGAAATTGATAAAAGTAATGCCAAAATAATATATGTGTGCAATATGATGACCCAACCAGGAGAAACTGATGATTTTTCGGTTAGTCACCATATTAAATTATTAAATAATTATTTAGGTAAAAGAAAAATAGATGCTGTTGTTGTTAATACAGGAACTATTGAAGAAGAAATTATTAAAAAATATGAAAGTAAGGAAGATAAGGATTTAGTTTTTGTCGATTATGATAATCTAAAAAAATTAAATGTTGATATAATTAAAGGTGATTATGTTGTTTTAGATAAAAAGAGAATAAGGCATAATTCTTTAAGAGTAGCTATTGATATTTTATCTTATTTAGTGGAGTGATGATATGTCGTTTACTGGAGAAGCAAAAAATGAGGTTTGTCATTTAGAATTATCGGAAGCTGAAAGTATTTCCCAGTTATCAGCTATTTTTATCAGTAATGCGGTAATTGACGATAAAATAACTTTAATGACTGAAAATAGTAATGTAGCTAGAAGAATTTATACGTTATTAAAAAAAATATTTAATATTAATCCTCAAATTACTATTAGAAAAGGTTATAATTATAGTAAAAAAATGCATTATATTTTAGAAATTAAAGATAAAAAAATATTAAAATCTTTAGGAATTGGTAGTGTACCAGAAACATTTATTGTTGCTGATGATGATTTAATTAGAGCTTATTTAAGTGGGATATTTTTAATGACTGGTAGTATTAATGACCCTAAAACTTCCAGATATCATTTGGAGTTTAATTTAAGTGATAAAAAAAATGCTTTATTTGTTAGTAAATTACTTAATAATTATGGTTTAAATAGTAAGGTATTAACTAGAGAAAATAGATATATGGTATATATCAAAGAAGCTGAAAAAATAAGTGATTTTTTAAGATTAATTAATGCTTATAATGCTGTTTTATACTATGAAGATATTAGAATATATAGAGACCATAAAAATATGACAAATAGGCTTAATAATTGTGAACAGGCTAATGTTGATAAAATTATTGAAACGGCTAATAAACAGCTTAAAGATATTGAAATTATTAGAAGTAAAAAAATTATTTTAAATGAAAAAGAAGAAGAAGCAGCTATTTATAGAGAAAAATATCCGGAAGCATCTTTAACAGAGTTAAGTGAAATTATTTCTTTAGAAACTAATTCTAAAATAAGTAAATCAGGTTTATATCATAGATTTCGTAAAATAAATGCTATAGCAAGCAAATTTAAGTAGCTTGTTTTTTTTATAAAATAAAAATAAACTTAAAATAGAAGGGGAGTGTCATTGTGATAAGTAAATGGAGGAAAATGTCTTCCAAAAGACAAAGAAGTATTGTTTTAGGAAGTTTAATAGGAATAATGATATTAATGGGAATAGGCTATGCAGCATTTTCTAGTCAGTTACAAATAAATGGTACAAGTAATATTAGTAGTAACTGGGATATAAGAATAACAAATATTGAATCTGAATTAATTGGAGCAACTGATGTTAGTGAACCAACATATGATAATACAAATGGATTATATGCATCATTTCATACAGGATTATCAAAAC
>CALVRT010000084.1 GCA_944358735.1 uncultured Bacilli bacterium
ATACCTCCTATTATATTGTTAAGCTATGTTGCTTACATTTACAGGATACCATTTTTATAAGGAAAAATCAATATATTTCCTTATATTTTTTTAGATTATGTCTATTTTTTTGTATTTTATGCTTAAAGTACTATCTATAAAAAGCTCTAATTAATCATTTTGCCATTAAGCATCACCATCAAACTACTATCTACCTATATTTATTATTTTTAATTTTTGTGTTTTTTTTAGACATATAACAATGCCCCGCTTCATAAACTTTAGTAAATCAAAGAAAGTAGGGATTATATGGAGAAAATTGATATTATTAAAAGTATTACTGAAAGAACCGGCGGTGATATTTATTTAGGAGTTGTTGGAGCGGTTCGAACTGGAAAATCAACTTTTATTAAGAAATTTATCGAAACATTGGTTGTCCCAAACATTGAAGACGAATATGAAAGAAAAAGAACTTTAGATGAAATACCGCAAAGTGCCCAAGGAAAAACAATAATGACTACTGAACCAAAGTTTGTGCCTAGTAATTCGGCCAAAATTAAAATTGATGATTTTAGTGCGGATGTTAGACTAGTTGACTGTGTGGGGTATGTTATTAATGGCGCTAAAGGATATGAAGATGAAAATGGTCCAAGAATGGTTAGAACGCCGTGGTATGACGAAGAAATACCGTTTATTGAAGCGGCAGAAATTGGCACAGAAAAAGTTATTAAAGACCACTCTAGTATTGGTATTTTAGTTACTTCTGATGGGTCAATTGGGGAATTTTCCAGAAATGATTATTTAGAAGCTGAAGAAAGAATTGCTGGCGAACTTACGGAAATCGGCAAACCATTTATTATTATTTTAAATACAACTCATCCGCTTCTACCAGAAACAGAAAATTTAGCTCGTGATATGCACGAAAATTATAATGTCCCAGTTATTCCAATGAATATTGATGATATGAGTGAAAGAGATGCTTATAATATATTAAAAGAGGCTTTATACGAATTTCCTGTTGTTAGAATAAATGTCGAAATGCCTGATTGGATAGCTTGTCTCGCACCTAATAATTGGCTTAAAAAATCATATATTGAAACAATTAGAAATAGTATTTATGAAATTGATAAATTAAGAGATATCGATAATATTACAAATGATTTAGAATCTTCTGATTATATTGCTAAAGCATATTTATCAGAAGTTAATACCGCAACTGGAGAAGTTACAGTCACCTTAAAAGCACCTAATGAACTTTACGACCAAGTTCTAAAAGAGATTATTGGGGTTGAAATTAAAAGCCGCTCGCAATTACTTACTTTATTCCAAGACTATAATGAGGCTAAAGAAGAATACGACCAAATTAAAGATGCCTTAAAAATGGTTAAATCAACTGGTTACGGAGTAGCTTCGCCAAGACTATCTGATATGACTTTAGAAACCCCAGAAATAATTAAACAAGGTAGCCGTTATGGAATTAAACTTAAAGCGGTAGCTCCTTCTATTCATATGATTAGAGTTGATGTGGAAAGTACTTTTGAACCGATTATTGGTTCTGAACTTCAAAGTAAAGAGCTTATTAATTATTTAATGCGTGACCAAGAAAATGATTCTAATAGTATTTGGAAAAGTGAAATATTTGGAAGAAGTTTAGATGTTATTGTTAAAGAAGGTATTCAAGCTAAACTATCTTTAATGCCGGATTCTGTTAGATTTAAACTTCAAGGCACTTTATCTAAACTAGTTAATAAAGGTTCAAGTAATTTATTTGCGATTGTCTTATAAAACTCACAATTTAGTGAGTTTTTGTGTACTTATTTATTTTCTTTGAAAAAATCATCTAAAGGTATTTCATATATTTTAGATAAAATAATTAATTTTTCCATCGTAATATTTTTAGTAGTATAATTAGGATTTTCTAGTCTTGTATAATGACGCCTTGTTATATCTAATAAAGATGAAATATTATCTAAACTATATGGATTATCTGTTTTACCATTAACACTAGCATATTCTTTATAATGCTCAAGTCTAAACTTTTTTTAAATTAGTAGCTAGTATTTTAGAATAATTATTATTTTTTACAAAATCAACAATTTCCTCCATTTGATACGCCTTTTTGATTTGCATACTATCACCTATCTATAATTATGACATCTTAATTATTTAATTTTAGGATATTTTAGGTGCTTTTATTTAAAATTGATTTAAAAAATATTTTTTATATTAGTATGCACAATATTAATAAAATTTAACCATAAAAAAACAAGCACTATTTGTGCCTATTTAATATACTTATAACTTCCATTAAAGAATTAACTTTATAATCTACTAATTTATAAGTATTATCAGGTAACTTCATAATATCAGGAATAACTATAACCTTGCATCCTAAATTTTTAGCAGCCACAATACCAAATATACTATCTTCAAGGACTAAAGTATTAGCTGGTTTACTTTGCATTTTATCTATCGCTAATTTAAATATCAAAGGATTGGGTTTACTATATTTAAGTTCTTCACCACTAATAATTATATCAAATAAATTAATATCAATATTAGCTAAAGAAAGATAAAAACAAATTCTTTCTCTTTTATTAGAAGAAGCAATAGCTATTTTATAGTTATTGTTTTTTAAATATACAAGTAATTCCTTAAGTCCTCTTTTTACCTTAATTCCTTCTTTTAACATTTTTTCACTAATATATTTATGATATAACGCTCTAAAGCTTTCCATATCAAAATAATTATTTAAATAATTTGAAAATATTTGTCCCGCTTCCCTATTCTTTAAACCAATTGTTTTATAAAATAATTCTTTAGGAAGTTTATATCCTAATTTTTGGGCTAATAAAAAGCCTTCGTCCACCCACAATGACTCCGTATCAAACATTAGGCCATCCATATCAAAAATTACCGCATTTATCACTTTATCACCTAAATAAACTTATCAATATCTTTAGGAACTTTATCATTAACAACAGCAGAAATTATCTTATCTTCCTTATCTTTAGAAACACTTTTACCAGTTAAAGCGCCAAGTTCCTGGATAACCTCCCTTAAAGTTTGTTCATTTTTTAAATCATTTTGTTGTAATTTGTTAGCTAAATCAAGAATTGTTTGTTTGCCAACATTAGTTTTTTTCTCAATTTTATCAAAAAAATTATCTGAAAATTTCATTACAAAACCTCCTACATTATTATATGTAAGAGGTCTTTTTTGGTACTTTATTGTTCACCTTTATTTTTAAATCTCAAAACAATAGGCGTACCTTCAAAATCAAAATTTTCTCTTATTTTATTTTCTAAATATCTTTCGTAAGAAAAATGAATTAAACCTTTACTATTTACTTGAATATTAAAAGTAGGTGGTAAAGTTGATACCTGGGAAGCAAAATATATTTTAAGTCTTTTACCTTTATAAGTAGGTGGTAAATTAAGTGCATAAGCTTCTTCAATAACATCATTAAGAATGCTTGTCTTAATTTCTCTTTTAGCATTTTCATAAACTTTAATAACTTCTGGCATTAATGTATGAATTCTTTTTTTAGTTAAAGCCGATAAGTAAACAATTGGGGCATAACTAATAAATTGAAACTGATTACGAATATCTTTCGTAAATTCTTTCATTTTTTTATCTTTATCTTCAATCATATCCCATTTATTAACAACAATAACAATGGCTTTCCTAGCTTCTTTGGCATAACCCGCAATATGTTTGTCGTGTTCGATAATTCCTTCAGAGGCATCAATAACAAGTAGACAAACGTCACTTCTATCAATAGCTTTTAAAGAACGTAGTAAACTATATTTTTCAACCGTTTCATAAATTTTACCTTTTTTGCGCATACCAGCCGTATCAATAACCACAAACTCCTCGCCATGATAAGTAAATGGTGTATCAACCGCATCTCTAGTTGTTCCAGCCTCGGGGCTTACAATAACTCTTTCTTCATTTAATAAAGCATTAACTAAACTACTTTTACCGACATTAGGGCGGCCAATAATAGAAAATTTAATTCTATCATCTTCATTATCTTCATTTTCTTTAAAATCTTTCGTTATTTCATCTAATAAGTCATAAAAGCCATAATTCTGGGCTCCACTTACTTCAACATAAGTATCAAACCCTAGTTCATAAAAATCATATTGATGTTCTTTATAAGCTTTCGTATCAGTTTTGTTGATAACAACAATAACTGGTCTTTGACTATGAATTAAAATATCACGAACAACATAATCATTAGCCGTTAACCCCTCTTTACCATCAACAACAAACAAAACAATATCAGCTTCATCGATAGCAAGTTCAGCTTGTCCCTTTATTTCAGCGTTAAATTTACCCGCCGAAATATCAATACCACCTGTATCGATTAAATGAAATGAATAATCAAGATAATTAACAGTTCCATAAATCCGGTCTCTAGTTACCCCTGGAGTATCCTCTATAATTGCCACTCTATCACCAACTAGATGATTAAAAATTGTACTCTTACCCACGTTTGGGCGGCCCACTAATGCTACTACTGGTTTATTCATATTATCATCCTCCTACAATTTCACTACTGCTTGTTATTTCTAAACTATTTCGATAAATAATTTTTGTGTTTTCTAATAAAACACTCATTTCTTTAATATTTAATTTTTCTTTAGGTTTTAAGTAAAATTTATCATGATACTTATAGATAATAAATTTATTTAAAAAATCTTTGGGAAATAATTCTTCCATTTTATATAAAAAGTTAGTTTCGATAACTTTAATATTCATATCAATACCACCATTAAAGTAGTCAAAATACTCTAAATCTTCTTTTTCTATTTTAATAACCACTCCATAATTGTTATCTAAATAAAGCCAAACATTAATAAAGCCTTCTAAAGTTAAATCGTAATAAAATTTAATTTTTTTAATTAACTGCCCTAAAAAGTCTTCAACTTCATTTTTATCGTTTAAATTCTTATCTTTAAGATACAAATTATTTAAAAAAATAGTTAGATGATTATTATCAAGAATTATTTTCATCTTATCACCTAACATAGTTTATGAAATTATTTATAAAATGACCTACGAAGTTACTGCGATTTTATGAAGAACTTCTTCTTTACCAGTTTTCGAAACACTAGAGAACATTATAAAGTCATCACCAACAACTAAATCAAGTTCATTTAAAATAGTATTTCTTTGCTTTTGATGACTAGTAATTCCCACTTTATCACATTTTGTAGCAACAATCGTTACTGGTATTTTATAATATTTTAAATAATTATACATTAATATATCATTATTAGTTGGTTTATGGCGAAAATCAATAAGTAAAAATACTTGTTTTAAATTCTTCCGATGTACGATATAATCTTCAATCATTAAACCAAATTTTTTACGTTTAGCTTTACTAACTCCGGCATAACCATATCCAGGAGCATCAACTAAATAAAATTCATCATTTACTTTATAAAAGTTAATCGTTTGTGTTTTACCTGGTCTACTAGATGTTCTCGCATAATTTTTACGATTAACTAAAGTATTTATAAAACTGCTTTTTCCAACGTTAGAGCGACCAATTAAAAGATATTCTGGTTTTTTGTCAGTTGGATATTGACTCCGCCTAACAGCTGAAACAGTTAAATCAACCGAATTAATTTTCATTTATATCACCGGTAAAATTATACCAAACATCCTTTAAAAAGTCAAAAAACTTAACGTCTAAATGACTTTAGCTTTTTAGTAATGGCGTGACTAATAGCTTGTTTTGGACCTAAAGTTCTTTCGCAACTATACAAAAGGAAAAGCGAATTAATTAAATTTTTCTTATAGAAAGTATCATTAATTGCCATTTGTAAAGTTTCTTTTAGATTATCATCATCAGCTAATTTAGCTAAATCCTCATTATTTAATTTACTTATGACATCATTTACAAAAGAAGCTGGTAAATCATCAAAAAAATCTACAGAATAAGGATTAACAATTTTATCCCCATCATATGTAAGTATTGGATTACGACCATATATTTGCTCAAAATAATTAAAAGACCCATCAACTATATCTGTCGCTTTACTTTGTTTTTCAAAATTTAAAACCATTCTAATATCACCATTATATGATAATTTAGCAATAGTTTTATAAAGTTCTTCTGGAACAATTTTAGCTTCAGGTGTAGCTAGTAAAGCTGCTTTTAAAATATTATCACAGTTGATTCTTAAGGCATCTTCAATTTCTTCCGGAATATTACCATATGTAATAGGTTTTGATAATCGTCCAGCTAAACTAAAATGATTCCAAGAAAGTAAATCATATAATAATGCATCTTTTTCGGTTATTAATAATTTAAAATTTACAGCATTGTGACTAAATTTTAAACAACCAATTTTATTATTAAACCACCTAACATTTTTGTCTTCGATTTTTCCATACTTTTTACTAGCATTTTTCGGAAAATGTTCAGGATGCATTTGGTAATCTTCAGTTAAAAAACGGTGCAAGTTGTTAACCACTAAAATAACATCTTTATCGGGTTTTTCATTAGCCGAATATCCTTTTTGATAAAACATCCCAGAGCCATAACCAATACCAGCAACCGACTCTGGTAAATTTTCTCTTAAATCTTCAATTAATTCTATATTATTCATTATAATACCCCCAAACAAAACTATAAAGGATATTATAACATATTTTTACTTTCTAACCAAATTTAAATTTTTTTTACATTATAGTATTTTTCTTGGGCTTTCCAAACAGTCGTAAAAAAACGGTCTAAATTCCAGTAACTAATACCGCCTAAATTATATTCACTAACTAATTTAAGTTTAGCATCTAAACTTCTAACATCTTCAAACCATACTTGATGTGATTGGCCTCCTGCTGTATAATTAAAATAAGGCACTTCAAACTTTGCATCATAATTAATCACTGAATTATATTTTTTAGCAAGTTCTCCGGCTTCAGCAAATGATAATGACTTGGCATTTGTGCCTTTGATATAAGGTATTTCCCAATCATAACCATATGTTGGAATACCCATTAAAATTTTTTCTGGGGGAATAGCTGTAACAGCATAATCTAATACTCTTTTAACTTCATTTACTGGAGCGATAGCTGTGGGTTCTCCAGAACTATAACCCCATCCGTAAGTCATAATCATTACTAAATCAGCTATTTCTCCGTGAAAATTATAATCAGTTCCACCATAATATATTCCGGGCTGGTCGGCCCGAACTTTAGACATAACCGCGGTTGTCATAATCATATTGTGTTCGTGTACTAAATTAGCTACTTTAGTTAAAAAGGCATTATATAAATCTTTATCTTCTGGTAAAACAAGTTCAAAATCAACATTAACTCCATAATAATTTTTTTCTGTTAAAAGTTCTAATAAGTTTTTAAGTAAATTAGCTTGCATAGTTTCACTAGTAAATAACATATGCGCCCACTGGCTACTAAAATTATCTCCGGGTTTAATATTTGTAATTGTAAGTAATGGCTTAACTTCACTTTTAGAAACAATATCTAAAACTTTTTTGTCATTTATTGTTAAAAGATACCCATTTTCATCATAATTATAACTAAATACACTAATATATGTTAAGTAAGGAAGTGAAGCATTTAAAGCATCAACATCAATACTTGGATAGGCATAACCATTAACTTCAATATAAGGCTTTTCCTCTAATATAATAAGAGACTGACCTTCCGATAACTTATTATTAGCAAATAGATGATTGTCTTGAATTATGCTTTCCACTGGTACTGAAAACTGTTTAGCAATACTTTCTAAAGTATCCCCTGGTTTTACAATATAAGTTGCCATTTTATCCTCCTCTCTATTAAAATTATGAAAATAGTTGAAAAAATATTAAAAAAACGTTGATTTTTATGAAAAGGTGTGCTATACTTAATGAGTAGTTCGTTTGGGGAATTAGCTCAGTTGGCTAGAGCACCTGCTTTGCACGCAGGGGGTCAAGGGTTCGAGTCCCTTATTCTCCACCAATATGAAATTATAAGTCTTGTAAATCAAGGCTTTTTCTTTATTTGCAAGGATTTTATAAGGCTTTTTGATTATGATTGTAAGGCTTATTTCGCATAAAAACATAAGACCAATTTATAAAAACAAGACCAAAATTAAGACCAAAAAAACGCCTAGGCAATTAAGCCTAGGTTTTAATATATAACTTGGCTGGGCATCACTTCCAGCATCCCATCGAGCTTATGCTCTACACTTAAGACTTTCGTCCGGCGATGGTCGATGACTTTCCATCGTTCAAGTTATTTAATAATTAATTTTTGACCTGGGTAAATCTTATTAGGGTTAGCGATGCCATTGTCGCTAGCTATTTTTTGATAAGTTGTACCATATTTTTTAGCAATAGCTGATAAAGTATCACCTGATTTAACTGTATAAGTTACACTCTTGCTAGCACCTAATTTTTCGTTTACTATATCTTGAATAGCTTGGTAATTATAGCCAGCGTTGGTAAGCCTATTTTTGCGGTCAGTTCCGTTACCCCACTCGCCACAAATAACCTCGTTAGCGATTTCTTCATTAGATTTTTTAGAACTACTTGATGAACTAGAACTACCTTTACTACCTCCTAACTCACGATATAAGTAATTCATATCAACATTACCACTAATACCATTTACTTTACCAGAACTAGAATATTGCCACATATCATAGTTACCGTTATAAGTACATTTATTATTGTATTGCGCAATCCAATAAGTATAACGTTTGCCTAGCGTCGGTCCGTCGATTAAGCCAGTTGCCCAGTATTTATTTGAATAAATACCTGCCCAATATCCAGCCTTTTCGATAACATTACAGAAAGCCTTACATATCGCATTTAGTGTGTCTTTACCAAGATTTTGTTGTGATTTATCTTCCATATCAATATAAACTGGCAAATCTAAAGAGCGACCATTTAACCATTTGAGAACTAATTCAGCTTCTTTTTTAGCTTCATCAACGCTCATAGCATAACTATAATGATATACGCCGACTTTTAATCCTACTGCTTTAGCGTTTTTATAATTTGTTTCAAAATATTCGTCTTTTTGGCTATCATACATACCATAGCCAGTTCTAATAATAGCAAATTCAATTCCTGAAGCCTTAACTTTACTCCAATCAATATTTCCCTGCCATTTGCTTACATCAATACCTTTTAATTGCATAATTATTCCTCCTCGTTATCAATAGCATATGTTAGCCAAAACATTGCTTCTTCCAATTTAGTAATAGTTAAGCTTTTTTCTCTTGAATTTTTTACTTCTTCACTTTCTTTTAATTCATTGATAAAAT
>CALVRT010000085.1 GCA_944358735.1 uncultured Bacilli bacterium
ATAATTGTAATTAAACAACCAACACCAAAAATTGCTAAATCAACAGGTGTAAAGAAGCCTAAAATAAGTTTTGACTTCTTTGTATTGGCCGGTATTAAATATTGATCCATATTCTATCCCCTTTCTAATTCTTTTTCTGCTGTTCTTTAATAATACGCTCATTAAGCTCTTGTGTTGCCTTCTCTTTATTTTCTTTAAGAGTTTTATTATTTTTCAAATATGTTGCATTATTTTTAACAGAATCAAGAATACTCTTAATCTCAGCATCACTTAAATTCAATGGGTTACCATTCTGATCAAGCGTATTCCAGCTATCTTGCCAAGCAACGCCTTCAAGTTTCATATTTCTAATACTTGGATCAGAAGCATTTTCTCTAACATAGGTATTAAAGGCATTTCGAACAGCTTCAACTTCAGCATCATCTTTGCTATTAAGTTTATCATTCACCCACTTAGCCATAGCTATATCACGACGGTTTTTCAAATCAGAAATCTGATCCGCACGTCTTTTAATAGCGGCTTGATAAGCTTGGGGATTATTTCGATATTCAGAAGAATTAGGATCGATAACTTGTTTTTCTACTGCTTCTAACTGTCCAGCAAGAGCCTTAATATAATTATCTTTTTTCCTAGCAATATCTTCCAGTTGAGTTTTAAAACTAGTTCCCTTGTCATACATAGAAACTTGCTTTTGAAGAGCTTCTGTAGAAGCAGTGACTCCAGCCCATTGCATTGCACTAAATCCTGCATCGCCAAACCGTCCAGCAATAGAACCTAAAGTTCCGCCATGACTTGCTTTATAAGAATCTCTTTGAACTTTATTTGCAGAACTAATTTTAGCCCCTTCACTAGCAGACTTTCTCATATCTCCAAAATTCTTAGCATCTTTAGCACCATTACGATACGCATTAAACATACCGGAAGAAGCTCCCGCTACAGAGGATAAAGCACTACCACCAAGTAATGCGGCTTTGTTAAAGAAACCACGCGTACTTCCCCATTTATTAACAACATTTCCAATTCCATTTCTTACAAGCCCTGTTACTCCAGCACCAAGCATGGCACCACCAGCAAAGAATCCGCCAGCTTTTAATTTTTCACCAATTCCAAGTTTCATATTTCCTGATTCGATACCTAACATATCACTAAGCATTTTTGGAGCTTGTTTTGCAAAGGCAAAAATTCCCAAAATAATAATAACTAAAGCGATTTTTCCTTGAAGTCCTGTAAACTGAGCAAAAATATCCTCTGTAGTTACTATAGCCTGTATAAAATATACTGCAATATACATAATAGCAACCCTGACAAATACTTCAAAATAAATCGACAACGTCATTTTAAGCCATTTATCAAAAGTACCTTTTTTACCAGGCATTGTACGCATAATAATGGGAATAGGCGCTATAAGCTGACAAAACGCAAATTTAATAACTCGAACTCCTAAATCCAAGGTAAAAGAAACAATAATATAAAGTAAAAATGCTCCGACAAGGGTAGAAATAACTACATAATAATCTACAACAACGTCTGTTCTATTTTGCCATCCAACTTCATCTTGAGCATAAACCGTTGCTTTTCCTAATCCATTTAAAGCAGAATAATCACTTCGTTCCAAAACATCTTTTTTAAAATTAAACCATGTGTAATCATCCGCCATATAAACATTATAATTATCCGGATTAATAAAAGCATTCATCACAACAAAAGCCATCGAATCTCCAAAGCGTATCATAGCTTCCTCATTGCGAGCTGTTTCAGCACCAGTTTCTGTTTCAGTATTATTAGGGTTTGTAGTTGAAGTATTTAAAATAATAGCCCCAATCAAATTCGAAGATAATATATAATTTTGAATACGATATGCATAATCAAAAATAGTTGGAATTAATCCTAACAAAATTAAAGAGATTACCAAATTAGAAGCAATCTTAGATACACCTTTATCCCCTGTTAGTTTATCTGGATTAATTAAAGCATTCAAAAGAGCATAAGCCAAATAAAATAACATAAAGACACCTAAAATTGCGTAAATTCTATTAGCAAAATCGCCAAAAAATTCATTATCAAATAATCGAATAGTTGCTAATTTTATAAATAATTGATAAACCATAGAAACTGCCCAATATATAACGCTATCAATCCACAGCATTATTTTTTGAAACTGAGCACTTAACCAATCTGTCACAACATTAGATATTAACATTTTAAGCACTCCCTTCTATGTACCAATTCCACAACGGCTTGCATCGACTAAGCCAAAAATATCAAATACAATATCAAGTATAAATGGCAAGAAGAATATTGCTAAACCAATTATAACTCTTTGCACTGTTCGTTTATTAGCCTTTTTCACTTCATCATCATTAGATTTTGCTATTGTCCCTAAATAATCAATTAAAGATAGAATAATAACCAAGGCTGGTGTTGCGATCTTAATCAAATTAAATATATCCTGCAATGTATTATACAACTCATTTGGTTGTGGAGGATCGGTAGAACCATCAATAAAAATAGGGCAGTCTCGGTATGTACTTGTATCACCACCCGGAGTATTGTTATTTCCTCCTACAATACTTCCACCGGTTTCTCCTTGACTATTTTGAATTCGTTCATTTATTTCTTCAGATGTCATTCCAAATTTAGGATACGGATCTTCCCTTTCTGCTTCAGCAGAAGCGCTTAATATTCCTCCAAAACAAAAAAGCAATACAATTAAACAATAAATAATACATTTTTTCATAATTCATCACTTTTACCTATCTAAAAATAACACTATTTAAATATTCACTCTATCATTATACACTATTTTTTTAAATACCTCAATCACTCTGTCCAGAAGTATCACACTGATCAATATCAAATAAACAATTCCAACAATTATCAAAATCATTAGGTTGTCCTCCACCTATCACATCTTGTGCTGCATCATATATAAAATTAATAATACCTGGAATTAGGAAAATAACAACACCTATCACAACACGAATTGCAATAGACTTAGCATATTTTTTAACATCATCCTCTTTACCTGAAGTAATAATCATAAATAAATTTTTAATACCAACAATAATAATAACTGCAGGAACTAAAATTTTAATAATAACAATGATAATTCCTATCGACCGCAGTGTATTAGATACATTACTATCTGTACAAATTTCTCTCATAGAAATATTACAATTATCTCCTTGGCAAACCTCAACAGGATTAAATGGATCATCTGGTTCTCCAGACCCGCCATGACTTCCACTAAGATCCTCAAAAGTTAAATTACAAATTCTTGCAGATTGGTTTCCACCACAAGTAACCATTAAATCATCTGGGCAACCATTCTGGAACATAGAAGCAGTTATGCCATCAGCTATCCATCCAACTTCGTATTCAGAATTAACCTCAAAAGAAACAACTCCGTTCCCATCAACTCGAACGGTTGCATCCCAACCTAAAGGTTGATTGCTATTCATTGCATCAACAGCTGGCACAGAACACATAATAGGTTCATTTTCTAAAGAACCACTTAAATAATCTAGACCATTATCTTCCTGAGAAACAATATCATAAGGATGATAATCTTCAGCTTCAGAAAATCTCATATCAATATTTATATTAATTCCTCCACCACTAAATTTAGTATAAATAGTATTAGGACACACTAACTTTCCTTGTGATTCATTATAAAAATCACTAGAAGTAGCAGAAGAATTAAATGTATATCTCATATAAGAACTATAGTGTTCTGCTTCTGTCATAAACGTAACCGAAGCATTACCACTTCCGTCTGCTTTAACATAATAAGTAGTGCGATAATCACTCCCATATGAACAACTAATACACTGATAATCCGAACCATCACATGTAAAATCAGCTTCTCGTACTATTTCAGCCCCTACAACATCTATCATTCCAAAAAAAACTAAAAAAGAAAAAATATATATCGCAAT
>CALVRT010000086.1 GCA_944358735.1 uncultured Bacilli bacterium
TTCACTAATACCAGTTACTTCAACTGGGGTTGAAGGTACGGCACTAGTGATTTCTTCACCCAAATCATTTTTAAGTGTTCTAACTTTACCAAAAGATGTTCCAACTACTAGTGGGTCGCCAAGACGAAGCGTTCCATTTTGGATTAATAAGGTTACTACTGAACCAACTTGTTTACTAAGGCGTGATTCAATTACTGTTCCTACGGCATAACGATTAGGATTAGCCTTTAAGTCTTCAATATCAGCAACTAATAAAATATTTTCAAGTAGTTCATTAATACCTTCACCAGTAGCCGCTGAAATATTATTAAATAAAGTGTCACCGCCCCAAGCTTCTGGCATTAATCCATATTCTGCAAGTTCAGTCATTACTTTATCAGGATTAGCTTCTGGTTTATCAATTTTATTAATAGCTACAACAATTGGTACACCCGCGGCTTTGGCGTGGTCGATAGCCTCTTTAGTTTGTGGCATAACACCATCATCAGCCGCCACTATAATAATTACAATATCGGTAATACTAGCACCTCTAGCCCGCATTTCTGTAAAGGCTGCGTGACCTGGTGTATCAATAAAAGTAATAAGTCTATCTTTACATTTGACTTGATAAGCACTTATTGCTTGCGTTATTCCACCGGCTTCAGTCGAAACTACATTAGTCTTTCTTATCGCATCTAGTAAAGTTGTTTTTCCGTGGTCTACGTGACCCATAATTGTTACAACTGGTGGTCTTGAAACCAAATCAGCTTCGTCATCAATAATTTCATATTCTTCAAAATTAGTCACATCAGCTTGGGCTTCTCTTTTTAATTCTTTTCCATAATCAGCAATTAAAATTTCGGCATTATCAAAAGAAATAGGGCTGTTGATGTTAACCATAACTCCTAAAGTAAATAATTTTTTAATAAGTTCAGAACTTGGAACTTTTAATTCTTCAGCAAGCGTACCAATAGTCATAGTATCTTTATATAAAATTATATTATCATTATGACTTGCATTACTTTGAAGTTTTTCTTTATTTTTATACATTGCTTTTTTCTTTTTAGCAAAATTATCCTTGTTATTAGTTTTCGCTTCTACTTTTTTCTTTTTTGGTTTAACTGGTTTTGGTGCTTCAGTCTCTTCTTCACCAGTTTCTAATTCTTCATCTAAACTATTATCTAAAAGAATAATATTATCCTCATCTAATAAATCTTCAGCATCATTTACTTCAATATTAAGCTCACGACACTTACTTAAAACATATTCGACGGTTCTGTTTACGTCTTCTGCGTATTCCCCAACACTCATCATACTATGCACCTCACTCTCTATAATTTTATTTCGATAATCTTCCCTTCACTTTCATACTTGCGGTATTTAACATTTGCTTCATCAAATAATGCTTTTGACACAATAGTTGAATCTTTATCCGCATACTTATCATCTTTATAAATAACTTCTTTAATCCCTGACTGAATAATAGCTTTCGCACATTCATTACAAGGAAATAAGGTTACAAATAGTCTTGCACCTTCAACACTGCCACGGCGCAGTAAAATAGCATTTAATTCGGCGTGACAAACTCTTGCATATTTAGTTTCTAAAAACTTACCTTCTCTTTTCCAATAAGATGCATCATCGGTGCATCCCCGTGGAAAACCATTATAACCAACTGATAAAATTTCATTATTGTCTCCAACAATACAAGCCCCTACTTGGGTTGATGGGTCTTTAGAACGCTCTTTTGCTAGTTCAGCAAGCCCCATAAAAAATGATTCCCAAGCAATATAATTATCGCGTTTCATTAATCATTTCCTTTAACTGTTCATAAATTTCAGTTGGTACATTTACCTCTAAATGTTTATCTAAAACTTTAGTCTTTTTTGCTTTTTCAATAACCGCGATATCTTTTTTGACATAAGCTCCTCTACCATTAGCTTTACCAGTTTCATCAATAATTACACCATTATCTGTTCTAACAATTCTAATTAATTCTTTTTTTGGTAATTTTTCACGACTAACAACACACATCCGCATTGGAATTTTACGTACTTTATTCGGCAATGCTTATTCCTAGTTCTTCAGCTTGCGCTTTTGTTTTAACGTCTAACTTATAATGCGTAAGACGGGCTGCTAGTTTAACATTTGAACCTTTTTTACCAATTGCCAAAGATAAATTGTAATCAGGAGTAACAACTAAAGCTTCTTTTTTCTTTTCATCTGTAATAAAAACGTGTAAGTTTTTAGCTGGACTTAAAGCATTTTCGATAAATCTTGATGGATTATTATCGTAAGGAACAACATCAATTTTTTCACCATTTAATTCCTCGCTAATACGGTTAATTCGGCTACCGCGTTCACCGATACAAGCGCCAACTGGGTCTACATTAGGATTTTCTGAATAAACTGATATTTTAGTTCGGTTACCAGCATCTCTAGCAACACTATAAACTAAAATTATACCTTCATTTATTTCCGGGATTTCAAGTTCAAACAATCTTTTAACAAAACCATAATGTTTTCTTGAAAGTAAAATAAGTGGTCCTTTTGAATCATTTTCAACTTTCGTAATATAAACTTTAAGGCTTGAACCCATTTTAATGGTTTCTCCAGGAATTATTTCATTTTTTGGAAGCACACCTTGAGCATGACCTAAATCAATATAGTAATTGCGCACATCCTCCATTGCTACAAGGCCAACAACCATTTCGTCTTCTTTATCAGCAAACTCTTCATTTATTAGTTCTCTTTCAGCTTCTCTGATTTTTTGAACAACTACTTGTTTAGCCGTTGCGGCTGCTACTCTACCAAAGTCTTTAGGCGTTACTTCTTCTTCAATTGTTTCTCCTATTTCAATATCAGGAACTTGTTTTCTAGCTTCTTCTAAAGTAATATGAATTCGGTCATCGAAAATGAAATCTTTTTCGATTTCTTCTTCATTACCTTCTTCGTCGGTAATAATTTGTATTTCTTTTTTACCTTCTTCTTTTTCCCATTCTTCACTAAAAACAACGGTTTTAAATGAATAAATCTTTATTTCGCCACTTTCGCGGTTAATATCGACTCTAACATTAGATAAAGAGTGATAATTTTTCTTATAAGCACTAGTTAAAGCAAGTTCCATAGCGTTATAAATAACATCTTCACTAATACCCTTTTCTTTACATAAAGCATCAAGGGCTTTTTTAAATTCTTTACTATCCATTTTAATCACTTCCTTTCTCTTTTGAACAAACGTCTAAAATATAACTTTCATTAATTGGGTCTGCTTCATCTAAAATTGGATTAATAACTTTATTAGCAGCAATGCAGTCATCTAAATTAACAATGCCATCTTTATCAATAACAATTCTTAAAACGTTATTGCCTTCTTCTTTTTGATAAGTTATTTCATCAATTTTAAAGCCAGCTTCTAAAACAGCTTCTTCTAAAAGCTTTCTAATTTTTGTTTCCATATCTACCTCCCACTATTATTAAAGAGTGGGATGAACCCACTCTTTCTGCATTTCTATAACAATTATATCATAATTAAGCTAATTTTAATACACTTTTTTGAGAAAAACATTATTTTATTTAGTTTTTTCACCATAACCATTTTCTAATTCATTAATAAAGTTATCTAATTCTCCGCGAGCATACCTTCTAAAAGCTTCATTAACAATACAGCTTCTTAATGGCACTTCATTTTCCTTTAAGTAATCTAAAATTTCATTAGCCTTATCAATGGTTAATTCTAAAGTTTCACCATCAGGCGTTAGATATTTTAAAGTTGCTGTTGGCTTACCATCCTTTACTTTAAATGTTTCATTTAAATCAAACTTACGAAGCCAGTTTTTCCCATTTTTAGCTAAATATTTTTCATCATCATATAAAGCAATTTCATCACTTTCAGCCATTTTTTTGTATTTAAAATTTAAGTGATTGCGGAAAAAAGACTGCACAGAAGTAAAATCTTCATCTCCATACATTGGATAACGTTCTAAGAATTCATTTATTTCAGCTAAACTATGATGGGTGCCAGCTTTAGATAAATTATAAGTAAAATTTATTTTTTGTTCAGGTGTTAATTTATTAGGATTTAAATCGCCTAGATTTTGAATAATAGTTCTTAAATTAATTATATCAGTAAGCATCGATTGAAGCCACGTATTAGCATTTTTTTCAAATATTTTTTTTACTTTTTCAAATAAATCAGGGTCATCTTTTTCTAATCTATTAATTACCCAATCAATACTTGAAATATTATATTTTTCTTCTATTTCTTCTTTTGTACCACCGGTTTCAACAAGATTTATTAATTCACTCTTCAACACCCTATACTTAAGGTCGTTATTTAAATGTGGGTAATACTTTTCAAGATTACTTTTTATAATATTAACAAGTTCATCATAAAATTCTTCAGTGAGTAATGATTTAGGGATGTCCTTTAAATAATAAGTTTCCCACGAAAACACCCCAACATTTTCTCCAGGAAATAAAATTTTTAACTGCTTGCCAGATAATTCTTCGCCCATTATTAAATTTTCTAATAACGTTTCTCTAGTACAACTTTCTTCTGGAATATTGCTTTTATTTCGCAGAACATCATAATATTTTTCAATCATCTCTTGGGTTATCAATTCTTCTGGAATTCTCCATATATCTTGATGAAGTTCAAAATCTTTTTCAGCTAATTCTTTAGTTAGGTATTCTGCTGGAATTCTCCTTATATCTTGATGAAGTTCAAAATCTTTTTCAGCCATCTCTTGCGTTAGGTACTCTTCTGGAATTCTCCTTATATCTTGATGAATTTCAAAATCTTTTTCAGCTAATTCTTTAGTTAGGTATTCTTTTGGAATTCTCGTTATATCTTGATGACTTTCAAAATCTTTTTCAGCTAACTCTTGTGTTCTATATTTAGAAGGAATTACCATTACATCTTGATGAACTTCAAAATCTTTATTAGCCATCTCTTGCGTTCTAAAGTGTAACAAAATTCTGGTGATATCTTTATAAATTTCAAAATCTTTTTCAGACATTTCCTGAGTTTGATATTCATTAGGAATTCTTCTTATATCCTGGTGAACTTCAAAATCTTT
>CALVRT010000087.1 GCA_944358735.1 uncultured Bacilli bacterium
TTCTTTATATTCTTCTATTTTGTCAGCTAAAAAATGATTATATATAAACCTTGAGCAGCCAATAGTTTTATTAATTAATATTTCTTGTTCCTTAGTAGGATACAATCTAAATACATAGCCTTTAAATTCTCTCATATTATCACCTTAGGTAACTATTATACACCGCAAACAAAAGTTTATCAATACAGTTTTGCTGTTTTTTCTCCGAAAGTATGACTTTCCTATTATATAAAAAATAAGCCTCTATTATAGGGGCTTATAAATTTTCACGAAATTCTTTTAAAGAATTTAAAAACTGCGCGTTATCATCTTCTTCTTTTTTAGCACTACGGTCAATTTTCTTTACCGTTGGATATGATGGATTACCATTTTGAATGCCGAAAATTGGCGAAATAAATTCAGAATTTTTGAATTTTTTCTTTTCTTCGTGAGCTTCTTGTTCAAAGGTTATTGGTTCTTCTTCATAAACATCATATACATCTTGATAACTTGGTTCATTATAAAGTTCTTCTAATAAAGGACTTTCTTCTTCCTTAATTTCATATACTGGTTCTTCCTTAATTTGACCTTTAGCTTTAGCTTGCTTAATAAGCTCTTGATAACTAATAATCGCATTTTCCTCTTGTTCTTTTTCAAATTCATCAATTGGTGATACTTCTTCATTTTCCGCTTCTAAATCAGCACTCATCATATTGAAAACGCGTTCAAGTTCAGCTTTCGCTTGTTTTTGTTCTTCAGTAAGTTCTACCGGTTTATCTTCTTTATCAAAGCGTTCATCTTCAGAAAGCGGTTTTACTCTATTATTACGTTTAACAATATAAGCGATAATAACCCCAAAAATAACAAGGCCTAAAAAAGCCAAAGCAATAAAGATTAAATCACGGTCAGCTATTTCTAATAATAAATCCATACAAATCACTCCATATATTCATATTTAATTGTACTTAAAACAAATAAAGGAACTGTTTCCGTGCGCAAAATCAAATCCCCCAAAGTTACAGAAATAAACCCCTTTTGTTTTAAATATTCTTCTTCTTCAAGTTCTAGTCCACCCTCAGGACCAAAGCCTATATATAGTTTACCACATTTACAGTTACTTTTCAAAACATTTTTAAGAGTTTTTTCTTTTTCTTTTGTACTACACAGTATCTTGACACCATCAGTAAAGGTAATTTCGTCAAGTTTTGTAATAGGATAAACGGTTGGAACTTTTAATCTTTTACATTGCCTAGACGCTTCTATACATATTTTTTGCCAGCGGCTCTGTTTCCCTATTTCTTTACCTTTATAGTTAATATTACAATATTTATAAGTTACGGGGATAATATTACTAACCCCAAGTTCTGTCGCTTTTTGCAAAATAAAGTCCATTTTGCTTTCTTTTAAAGTAGGAACTAGTAAAGTTATGTCATAGTCATCTATGGTATTTTGAATAGTTTTTATTAATTTAATGTTATCATCAACGATTTGACAGATATTTAACTTTTCCTGATAAACAACTTCAATCTTGTCACCATTTCGCATCCGCATAACCTTCTTAATATGATGCCAATCATTACTGTTTAAAATAAAATTATCTCCTTGTCTTTCATCACTAAAATATCTCTGCATAATTATTCTCCTAAATATTTATCAAATTTATAAGTTTCGGTTTTTCCATCAAAATACCAATAAACCCCAGCATCAAAATCTTTTATAAATTCTTTTCCATCTTCATAATCCATTAAATATAAAGCATCTGCCAGCATTGTGGCTGTTATAACATCATCAGCAATGATGGCTAAAGTATCATATTTTTTAGTTACCTTGTTTTCGATAGGATTAACCATATAACTTTCAGTTTTTTTAGAAGTACTTCTAGTAACCATACTTTTATTTTCTAAATTTACAACCTCTAATATTTCACCATTATTTGGGTTATTAATACTTACTTTAAAAGTTCCATCATCATAGTAATTACCAGCAGTCACATCGCCATCATCACTAATTAAATATTCTTTAACCCCTTCACTTTCTAAATAATAAACAACATCACTTGTGGCAATCCCACCAATAATGGAATCAAGGTCAAGGTCATCTTTACTTTTGCTAGTTAAATTATCTATTTTAGTTTCAAAATCACTAATTTGCCTATTAGTTAGTGTTTTTTTACTAATATCGACATATCCGTTAGTTTCTTTATACATTGACTGTCCATAACTTATTATTTCTTCAAGTAATTTATCATTTTTACCCTTATAAGCTTTATCATAATCTTTATATATTTTATCAATGCCATCAAAAATATCTTTATTTTCATAGATTTTAACAACAATATTATGGTTAAAATAATTAAATGTTTGACTATATTCTCTTGGTTTATTAACATTAAGAAGTAAAAAAACACCAATAACAATGATAATAGCTAAAATAATATAATTACGTTTTTCAATTATTTTGGTCATTTTATTTGTTTCCTTTCTTTGTTTGTTTTTTCTTAACATTTTTAATTCTATCTTTAATTAAAGTAATTTTATTTTCAATTTGTTCATCACTTAATCCAGTTAAATCTTGATATTTATATAATAAATGGGAAAACTCTTTAGGAATATCTTTTAATTTAGACAAATCAAAACGATTTAAATCTTCAATATAATCTAAAATTTTTTCAAAATTTAGAAAACTGGAAAAAAAGCGTCCTTTACCTTCATTAATAATAGTTTTATTATCATAGTTTAAAATATTTAAAGATTGTCCACTATCAAAAATAGGCGCGACATCTAGCCACTTTAAGGTATTAGCATCCCGAATAATCCCAAAATTATTTAAATGTCTATCTTCATTAACTAATAAATAATCAATTAGTAGCATATTTTCAATCTTTTCTCTAGCTTTAGCTATTTCTTGTTCTTCTAATAATCTAACATAAGTATTATAAAGGTCATCCGCATCATAATAAATGTTTAAGATTTGGGCTGCTGAAACAAATTCTGTATCTTGGTTAATAAAACAAGGACACTTGGAAACTACTTTACCATTAATAACATCTAAAGTATAAGTAGCATGACTAATACCTAATCGTTTACAAATCTCTCCCGCTAAAACTTCATTAAAAGGCTCTAAAATGTTATCCTTAAAGCTTGCTTTTACTAAATAACGTTTACCATTTTCAATAATCCAACATTTTTTTTGCTTGCCAATTAGTGTATTATCAGGTGATTTTAAATTAGGTTTTAATTTTTTTTCTTCGTTAAAAAACCAATAATCTTTATTGTCTTCAAAATCATTATCAAAAAAGTTTATTTTTTCATACTTAACTTGGCTATTATAAGGCCGAAGCCAATAATGTTCGGATAAGGAACAAGCATAATTTTTAAATAATAAATCTTCAGTTTCCATTATTCGGCACTTTTTCATTAAAAGGTTAATACCATCCCGCCAAAAAGGAATAGACCGATTCTTAAACCACTCATTTAAAAATGGGCGCATATCCCGGCGATACAAGTAATTATTTAAAAAACTTATGGGAGTATAATCTAAATTTTTAATCACGTTAATTTTCTTAAAAGTGTGCGAATCGTGGTTATATTCGGTAATTAAAACTTCAACATTTTTATACATTAAAACATATTTTTTTATGTTAGGCTTTTTATTGCGCCGCTTTCTCATACCCACACTTCCCTCTATAAATGTCTATCTTTATTTTTCTCTTTGTTATAACTATATCACAAATTTAATTTTTTTTAAATAAAAGAACTATAAATTATCATTTATAATTCCTTTAAGTTTATTAATTCTAGCTAAAAGTAAAGTACATATTTTATCGATACGTCTATCCGTCATTTTCGTAATATTTTGATATTTATGAAGTAAACTTGCAAACTCTTCTGGCAGGTTATCTAATTTAGATAAATCAAAGCGGTTAAAATCTTTAATATAATGCGTTATTATATCAAAGTTAAGGGTAGTATAGAAAAAACGGCCTTGTCCATTTATAATCATTTCTTCATCATTATAATCAATAATATTTAAAGCCTGTCCACTATCAAAAATAGGGGCGACATCTAGCCACTTTAAAGTATTAACGTCTCTAATAATTCCAAAATTATTTAAATGTCTGTCTTCATTTAATAAAAGATAATCTAAAATAAACATATTTTCAATTTTTGTTCTTGCATCTTTAATTCCATTTTCTTCTAATATTTTAATATATTCTTCATAAGCTTTTGTTTTATCACAGTTATTATATAATATTTGATATGCCGGAATAAACTCGGTATCTTTATTAATAAAGCAAGGACATTTGGAAAGGGCTTTAGAAGAAATAACAATGGTTTCATATTTCGTACAATTAAAGCCTAATTTTTCACAAATCATTGTAGCAAGGACTTCATTAAAAGGCTGCATTACTTCTGTTTTATAACCACCTTTTAATAAATATCTCGTCCCATTATCAATAATCCAAGTTTTTTTAAGCCGGCCATCAGTAGTATTATTAGGAGAAATTAAACTAACTTGCAAACTAAAATCATAATTGTTAGAAAATGTAGCATTAGTAAAATCTGCTGAATTAAAATCATGGTCAAAGAAATTAATATCTTTATACTCTATTTTACTAGCAAAAGGTTTTAACCAGTATTGGTCCGATAAAGAAAGTCCAAAAGCTTTATCTAAAAGTTCTTTAGGCGAGCTTATGTTAATTCTAGCGAGTAATATATCTAAATCATCGCGAAAGGATGGAATACCCCGGCCTTTAAACCAATCTGATAATTGTCTTAAAAATTCTTCATTACCATTTTTTTGATATTCATTTTTTAAAATCATAGGCGCATAATCAATATTTTTTATTTCATAGATTTTTGTAAATACAGACAGCTTTTCTTTATATTCAGCTACTAATACTTCGGTATTCTTATTCATTAATATACATTTCATAAGCCACCTCTTTCTATATATAGTTTATCATATTTTAAGAACAAAAAAAACTAAACATAATGTTTAAGTTTAAACTAAATCTTTTTCTATAACTTTTTCATAAACTTTTTTCAACTGTTTACCAATATTTTCAATACTTCTTTCTTTAGCTACTTTATACCCTTCTTCAGTTAAGTCAGGAAGCTCTTTATTAATAATTTTCCTTATTTTAGTTTCAAATTCCTGAACGTTTTTAGCTTTATAAATATTAACACCATCTAAAAGCCAGCCATCATATATGGGAATATCACTAATAATTGTTTTCGCTTTCATTGCTAGGGCTTCTAACAAAACAATACCTTCAGTTTCTTCTTTAGTTGGAAAAATATAAATATCACAGCCACTATAAGCTTTCTTTAATTCTTCGCTTGAAACATATCCTGGAAAATAAACATTATCTGATTTATTCTTTATGGCCTCATTTACTTTAGTCGTAATTAAAGCAGGACTAGTATAACCAAACCAAACAAATTTATATTCTGGGCATCTTCTAGCTAGTTCTAAAAATTCTAAAATACCTTTTCTTTCAATATAAAGGCCAACAGAAATAATAATTTTATCATCTTTAGTAAAACCATATTTTTTCCTAAATTCTTTTCCTTCTTCCTCGTTACGTTTAAAAAAATCTAAATCAATACCATTAGAAATAGGCACAATTTCTTTGCCTAAATTATAACTATCTAATAACTTTTTAGAATAAGGAGTTGGTGTTATTATTAAATCGGCTTGCTTATAAGCAAATTTAAGCCACTGTTTAAAAGCTGGCGCTACCCCATTAGAAAATTTAAACGAATTTTTAAAATCTTCTTCAGTTGAGTGAGCGTGAAAAATAACTTTTTTACCTTTAGCTTTATTTAATTTAGCTACTAAAACTGATTTAGGAAAAATCGTATTAATATGAATAATATCATATTCATCTTTTTCATTAGTCGTATATGGCACGTGAACTTTTTTTAAAGCCTTTTTTTGATGTTCAATCGCCTTTCCAACCCCACTTTTCTCGACGTCTTTAAAATTTTCGGTATACAGTAAAACTTTCATAGGGCCTCCTAACTTTCTACATTTACTAGTATAACATCTTTACCAATTTTGTCAATATTGGACCATTTTATACCAATCGTCCCCCCAGAGAAAAAAATAAATCTTTTCTTTTGAACAGTTAATTCTTTAACCTTTCCATCGTCCCCTATTTCTGCATCAATAATAGTTCCAATTTTTTTACCATCAAGTAAATTTATAATGTCTTTAGCCTGTAAATCCGAAAGTAACATAATTCATCACCTTACTTAAGCATACTAAAAAAAATGAAAAAAATGCCTAGTCAATCAATTTTTTGATATTTTCCAGACCACTTTTTTCAAGTCTTGATATTTGTGCTTGACTGATACCAATCTCTTCAGCTAGTTCCATTTGTGTTTTACCAACAAGAAAACGCTGAATAATGATATATTTCTCTTTTTCTTTTAGTTTTTGTAAAGCTTTTCGTAAAGCTATTTTCATATCTAAATCATACATATCTTCTTCTTTATTTAGTTGGTCTTCTAAATAAATAACATCTCCACCATCATTATAAATTGGTTCATACATACTAATAACATCTTTCATAGAATTTAAAGCATCTGCAACTTCATATTCGCTGACTTTAATATATTCCGCGATTTCACGAATCGTTGGTTCTTTACCATGAATGCTTGTTAAGTATTCTCTAGTTTTAACCGCTTTATAAGCTAAATCTTTGATACTTCTAGCAACTCTAATACTACTATTATCACGTAAATATCTTTTGACTTCTCCTAAAATCATTGGAACAGCATAGGTACTAAAACGTACATTATGACTTAAATCAAAATTATCAATGGCTTTGATTAAACCAATACAACCTACTTGAAATAAATCATCCATATTATCACACCGACCATTAAATCTTTTCAATATCGATAAAACTAGTTTTAAATTTCCATTTATTAATTCATTTTTCACCTCTAAATTACCATCTTGTAATTCTTTAAATAACTTCATTTGTTCCTCATTACTTAAAACTTTAATATTCGCAGTATTCACGTTAGCAATTTCAACTTTGTAACGTGCCATTAAAAATCTCCTTTCACATTCATATTGAACGGAAAAGAGATTTTTTATACATTAATTTAAAAACACCTCTATTTTTTTATTTGTTTTCCTTTATTATATTCTTCATCAAAGACAGAAAAGTTTCTAACAATTTCATTTTTATTTGGTAAATTATCAAATTCTTTTACGACTGCCATATATCTTTCATCTTGTCTTTTAGTCTCTAAATCATTTAACTTTTGTTTTAAATCTTCAAGTTCTTCTTTCGTTAATTTATCTTTACTATAGGTTAAAACAAGACTAATGGCATTTTCCAAAGCATCAATATTAATATCAAAATAATCTTTATTAGCTAAATAAAATTCAGGATTAAAATTAATTAGTTGAATTTCTTTTAACCAGCGATACATTTGCTCATTTAGCGCACCTTCAAACAAACTTTCTTTAAAACTTTTATTTTGTTTTTCATGCCAAAGTTCTTTAAAAGCTGTTAATAAGTTGTTTTCAAAGTCAAAAGGGAAATGATAACTATGGTCATTAAATATATTTTTAAATATGTAATTATATTTTCTCAAAAGGCGCAAATCCCTATTTTTAACAATATTCCCGCCCCAAATAAAATAGCTATCATCAGGATTAGTTATTCCAAGTTTAAAAGCCGTTTTAATTAAAATATATTTAATATAGTTATTTCCACGGCCTTGACTTTGACCCCATATATCTGCGATTTCACTTTCTAGTAAATTATGATGGTCTGTTAAAGCCACATAATTATTAAAGTACTGAACAGTTCGGTTTTTTGTTTCTAAATATTCGGTAAAAGTTATGGTATCCATTCCAATATAAGGCGTACATATTTCCTCAAACATTCCCGGATAAACAGTTAATTTAACTATAACTGGATTAAATAATTTACTATCAGAAACACCAGCCATAAAAAGTTTATCAATATAATTAACAATTTCTGGTTTGGCTTCCTTTATTTCTTCATAAGAAGCAAAGCGCAGAAGCTTAACTAATTTTTCTTCCATAGTTACTCCTAATCAGTAATTTTAGTAAAATGTGTTTGTCCACATATTGGACATATATAATCTACCGGCAAAGTTTCCCCACGATATATATAACCACAAACATCACATTTATAACCACTAACTGCTTTACTCTTTTGATAAGAAGATGCTTTTGGTGGGGTTTTACCTTTAAGTTCTTCTTTATAATATTTATAAGTCATCGCTGGTTTATCATTAAACCAAACAGCTTCACTTACTTCGCCTAAAAACAAAATATGCGTACTAGCGTCAATTTCTTCTTTAACCCGAACGGTAAACAAAGAGGTCATATTATCTTCAATATAAGGAAGTTCTAACAAGTCATATTTTACATTAAAAGGTTTATATTTATCTTCAAATTCACTACTAAAAAACCCAAACCGACTAATTAAATTCATATCAGCGTTTTCATCTAAAACCGTAACATTAAACTTTTTACTTTTTCTTATTTGTTTACATGTATAATTATCTTTATTAATAGCTACAACAACCATCTCTGGACTGGCCGCTACTTGTTCAAAGGTATTAACAATACAACCCGATTCTTTATCACCTTTCGTGCCAACTAAATACATACCACTAGTTAAATTATTATAAGCTTTTAACATCTTCCTTCACTCCTTCAATCTAATTATTTTAATAAATATGATTAAATACGCTGAAGCAATAAATATGCCAGCTAAAACATCACTTAAATAATGAACACCTAAATATACTCGGCTTAAACTAATTAATAAAATTAAAATGCTTAATAAAACTGTAAATAGTTTTTTCATTTTTTTACTTAAATTCATTTTCCAAATTATATAAATAATAAAGCCATAAAAAGCTACTGCCATCATTGTATGACCGCTAGGAAAACTATAACCGTGTTCATCGATTAACATAAGTTCTATTGGTCTTTCTCTAACAAAAATTAATTTTAAAATTTGATTTAATAAAAATATAAATATTGTATTTATAAATAACAAAACACCATATTTTTTATTACTTATTATTACTAGAATAATAACTATCACTAGTAAAACAAATACTGGACTCGCAAACGTTGTTATCATTTTCCAAAACCCACTAATTGAAATACTAGATAGGATGTGATAAGCGCCCATATCAATATTATAAAATATGTCATAATGAACGCCAATCGCGGTTAAAATGAATAGAATTATTAAAATGATAACACTTACCCACTCGATATTCTTTTTTATCAATTGCATAATTCCTCCTATTTCTCAATATCAGGGATTTTTTTAATATGGTTACCAATAACATCAGTAACATCAGTAATTGCAACAAAAGAAGAAACATCAGCATTTTGAACAATATCCCGTAATTCCTGAATTTCTAAACGAGTAATTACGGTATAAAGAATAGATTTTTCACTTTGTTCAACCATCCCTTTACCAGAGATAATTGTAACAGTTCTTCCAAGTCTTTTAAATATTTCACCGGATATTTGTTCTTCTTTACTAGTTATTATCAATGCTGCTTTTGCTTGTTCTAGGCCTTCAGAAACAATATCAATTATTTTAAAAGTTATGAAATAAGTTAGTAGTGAATATAAAGCTCTATCAATACCAAAAACAAATATCGCACTACCATAAATAAAGATATTAAAAATAAAAACTATTTGTCCAACTGATAAACTTACGTTTTTACTTAAGGTAATGGCTACTGCTTCTGTTCCATCTAAACAGCCACCTTCTTTAATAACAAGGCCGACTCCAACGCCTAATAGTAAGCCACCATAAACTAAAGCAAGTAAAATATCATCAGTCACTTCCTCAAACGTACTAAAAAATTCAAGTAAAACAGAAAAGACTATCATTCCATACGCGGCTTTCACCAAAAATTTTTTTCCTAATTGTCGCCAACCAAGAATTAAAAATGGAATATTTAAAACAATGATATAAATACTTAATGAGCCACCAAATATTTTGTTTAAAATAATGGATACACCATTTAATCCCCCATCAATAATAGAGTTAGGAATTAAAAATATTTCTAAAGCCGCGGCCGCCATAGCTGCTCCCAAAGTAATAAAAATTACTGATGGCATTTGTTTTAAACACCATAAAAATTTATCTTTCATAAATACATCACCTTCTAAATTATATCGCATTTTATCGTTCATTTCCACTACTATTAGAAAATTTAAAAGAAAAAGCCATAATTATTAAAATTATGACCTTATAGTAAGATTTTATTCAAACCAATTTTCGTACTCATATTTAAATACTCGATATGAATATTTTTTAGCTGGATACTCAAAATGTTTAATTAATTGTCCATCACTATCATATTCTGCAAAACTATGTGACATCCCACTACTAGCAACCATATTACCATTATCCATATCCTGAACACTACTAACAATACTAGAGTAATCTAAATCAACTGATTCTACTAATTCATAAGTATTTTCATTTTCATCAACTAAATACTTATAATACATTGATTTTTCACCATTTTTATAATCTCCAGTACCTTCATAGTTAGACCAATCAAAGAATGGTCTAGTGCGGCTCGCTGAATAATTATTGTTATACATTACTAAATAATACTGCCCATCATCTAAACTATCGTCTTCTTCATAAGTGATAGTATGTTGTCCAGCATTTGAAGTAAAATCACCAACTTTATCTAAAAGTAAATCTTCATATTCTGTGTCTTCATACATTGAAGGGTCAGCGATTAAATATTTAATAGTTGGATTACTATCATAATCAGACAGATAAATTACTGTACTTAATTCTCTTGAAGATAAAACAATGTCATCATCATTAACGATACTTAAGCTATTTAAATGAAGCCAGTCTAATTCGTCACCACCATAAGTGTTCCCACCTTCAGGGCTTTCAGCCATATCATACATTGCTGGAAGTAAGTCTCTAAAATCAACTAAATCAGTAACTTTGCCACTTTCTAAATCTAATGAAATAACGTGGTCTTCAATCGTATCTGTACCAAGTTTATTAGCTAAAATAAGTAAACGATTATTATCTTCATCATAAACATAATCATGGTGCATTTCATAACCATCTAAAGTATAAGCCTCTTCAATCTTGCCCATAGGATTAACAGAGATTAAAGTATTTTTTGAGTTACTATATACTAAATTATTATCGATATTTATCACTCTGTCACTACGATAACCGTCTAAAACAAGTTCAGCTCTAAACGTTCCGTTATTATCGTATACATAAGTATTAGCTGTATAATTTTTATCCCAACCTAGGAAAGTGTATAAACCATCAGCTAGTTCTTCTGTACTATCGCCATCTTCAGTATCAATAGTTACTTCAATATTTTCATTAGTTGGTAATTTAGGAATATTTAATTCGAGTGTTTGTTCATTAATTACTTCATCACCATCAGTAAGTTCTAACTTTAATGTGTTAGTGTATCCTGGTACTAGCCCAATAATTTGATAAGCATAACTACCATCAGTACCGTTATTGACAGCTACTCTTTCAAAATCAGCAATATCTTCATCATCAACACTTATTTTATAATTTAAATCATAATCAGCGCTTTCATCAGTAAAATAAATGTTGAGACCTGTTGTATTAGTTCCATAAGGATTTACAATTAAAAGTGGAGCTTCAAAAGTATAATATCCTGACTCAAGTCTAGTGTCAATTAATTCATCCATAACTTTTTGATAATTCATATTAAAAATACTAATATTTTCGTTACGGCTAACTGTTAAAACATTGTCCCCTATATCATTATTGTCAGTTAAAGTTGTATGTGAAGCTATCCAGTCATATTCAGTTGCTTTTTGCTCAATATAACCATCATACCACTTTTTGATGCCAAAACCGGCAGCTACTAATAATGCGATTACAATGATTGCAATAACAATGATTTTTAAAATTTTTTTCTTTTTTTTCTTTTCCATTTTCTCACCCAATTACACTATCTCATACAATTGTGAAAATTTTATGTAAAAATTTGTAAATATTTTCATTTTTGTGTTATTGCGCTTACTTGTTTAGTAAAGCCGCATAAAATAATAAGGAAGGAGGGTATCATGGACTTATACGAAAAAGCGTTACGAAAAATTAAAGAAGACTCCAAATGTAAACCCGTTTGTTGTTGCTGTTTCGGGCCTACTGGGCCAACCGGGCCGACTGGACCGACTGGGCCTGCAGGAGGAGGTACTGGAACAACTGGGCCAACTGGACCTACTGGGCCTACTGGTATAGCAACTAATATTACTATTGGAACAGTAACGACTGGTGAACCTGGTGGTTTCGCTGCCGCATCAATTACTGGTACAGTTCCTAATTTAATATTAAATCTAACAATTCCTCAAGGGCCAACTGGACCAACTGGAGCTACTGGTGCTACTGGTGCTACTGGACCAACCGGGCCTACTGGACCAACTGGGGCTACTGGACCGACTGGGGCTACTGGACCAACCGGGGCTACTGGACCGATCGGGGCTACTGGACCAACCGGTGCTACTGGACCGACTGGGGCTACTGGACCGACCGGTGCTACTGGACCAACTGGGGCTACTGGGCCAACCGGGGCTACTGGACCGACCGGACCTAGAGGAGAAGATGGAAGTTCAGCAACTATTGCTGTCGGAAATACAACTACCGGAGATGCAGGAACAAATGCAGCTGTTACTGATACTGGTAGTGGTTCAAATCATATTTTAGAATTTGTAATTCCAAGAGGATTTGATGGTGTTGACGGCCAAGACGGGCAAGATGGGCAAGATGGACAGGATGGAGCTACCGGGCCAACTGGAGCAACAGGTGCTGATGGAATACCTGGACCTACTGGGCCAACTGGACCTACAGGCCCTACAGGAGCTACAGGAAAATGCAAATGTGAAAGTGCATAACACAAAAGCTATTGATTATCATTCAATAGCTTTTTACTTGTCTAAATTCTGAAGTTTTCTAATAACCTTTTTCTCAATTCTCGAAATATAAGACTGACTAATGCCTAATAAACTAGCAACATCTTTTTGCGTCATTTCTTCACTACCAAAAAGGCCATAACGAAGTATCATAATTTTTTTATCACGTTCACTCAATTTACTTATCTCTTTATAGAGTAATTTCTTCTCAATTTCTTTTTCTAATCCTCTAGTAACAATATCATCATCAGTTCCAAGTATATCTTCTAAATGTAGTTCATTTCCTTCTGAATCAAAACTTAAATTATCTTCAAAACTAATTTCCCCTCTTCTTCTTTTATTCTTCCTTAAAAACATTAATATTTCATTATCAATACAACGAGAGGCATAAGTAGCTAGTTTAATATTTTTATCAAGTTTATAAGTATTAACCCCTTTAATTAATCCTACACTACCAATACTAACTAAATCTTCTAAATCAACACCTGTATTTTCATATTTTTTAGCCAAAAAAACAACTAACCTTAAATTATGTTCAATCAGTTTAGCTCTAGCTACTTTATCACCATCCATTGATTTTTGAACATACATAACTTCTTCTTCTTTTGTTAAAGGTTCGGGTAACTTATCACTACTACCAATAAAAAAAACATTTTCTTCGCCTAAAAAAATTCGAATAATTTCCTTAATTTTTGCTAACATATAATATCCTCCATTTCCTTATTTAATAATACTTCAGCCCCTTCAATATTCATATTATCACTAAAGCCAAGTAAAACTTTGTCAAAAACTTGGGTATTAATAATTACTTTTTTTACCTTGATACACTCTAATAAGCTAGTTCCACTAATTGTTTTATAAGGTACGAGGATAGTGTTTTTACCAAAATTATTTTTTAAATTAGTAATAATCACTAAATTTCCTTTATGTTTTAAAGTATTACCACTATCTAAATAACCTGTTAAACTAATACATTTACTACCTATATAAAGTAAAACATCATAATATTTATTTTGTCTATTTGTAAATAATTTCATTTGTTTAATATAAAAATATATAATAAATGGACAAATTATAAATAAAAATAAAAGTGATTTATAGTCAAAATAAAGTTTTAAAAAATATAAAAAGCCACCAATACTTATACTAACAAAATAAAAAACAACAATATTATAAACGGTATATCTAATACTTTTATAATAAAAAGTAAATAAATTCATTAAAATACTTAAGTAAACCTTTAAAATTAAAAGTTGGATACTATTAATATTTAAAAATAAAATAATAATACTTAAACTACCAATAAAAGCGCCAACTAATAAATTAAATATTTTGGCATTTCTTTTAAGTAAAATACTGGTTGTCATTAATATTAAAAAATCTAAAAAGAAATTAAATAAAAAAAGTATTTCAATATACATATTCTTCACCAAGATAAGTTTAATATATTAAATTAAAATAATATGTCAAAAAAAGAACTTATTTTTAACCTATAAGTTCTTTAACAGTATCATAAATTTCTTCTAATTTAATGTCTTTATTTATTTTATTATCTCTAGTTTTTATTTCCACTAAACCATCATTTAATTTTTTACCAACTGTTATTCTAATTGGAATACCAATTAAATCCATATCTTTAAATTTAACGCCAGCTCTTTCATTACGATCATCGTATAAAACATCTATACCTTTTTTCTTTAGTTTTTCATAGATATTATCAGCTGTTTTAACCATTTCTTCACTAGTACCAGCTAAAACTAGGCAAACTGGATAAGGAGCGATAGAAAGTGGCCAAATAATACCATTTTCATCGTGATGTTGCTGAACTACGGCCGAAATACATCTCGCTGTTCCAATCCCGTAGCACCCCATATCAACTGGCTTTAACTTATTACTTTCATCTAAATAATTAAGCCCGAGAGCTTCAGAATATTTCGTACCTAATTTAAAGGTATTACCTATTTCAATTCCTTTTTTGAAAGATAATTTTTTACCACAAACTGGGCATTTATCATGTTCATTAATATTAACAATATCTCCAGCTTTATAAACATCGAAATCTTTTAGATTAACATTTATGTAATGGTAATCTTCTTTATTCGCCCCGCAAACAAAATTAGTCATTTTAAGTATTTCATTATCAGCAATTATTTTAGCTTTAATATTAACAGGTCCTAGTGAACCAAAAGTTCCATCAGTAATAGTTTTTAATTCTTCTTCCGTAGCCATATTCATTTCTAAAGCACCAATTAATTTTTTTACTTTAGTTTCATTTAAGTCTCTATCACCTTTAATTAAAATCATCATTATTTCGCCATCAATATTATAAACTAAAGATTTAACCGTATCATTAATGTCTATGTTTAAATAGTTTACTAAATCATTAATTGTTCTAACATCTGGAGTATGAACAAGTTTTATTTCTTTTAAATCTTCTTTTTTTTCATAATCGCTTTTTACTTCAGCAACTTCAAGGTTAGAAGCAAAATCACAAGAATTACAAATAACTAAAGTATCTTCACCTATTCCACTTAAAGCTTGATATTCTTCGGATAATAGTCCCCCCATAGCGCCTGTATCAGATTTAACTACTCTATAATCTAAATCTAAACGATTAAAAATATTATGATAAGCTTTTGTCATTTTAGAATACGCAATATCAGTATGGGCTTCATCAATATCAAAACTATAAGCATCTTTCATGGTAAATTCACGAGTTCTAATAAGTCCATATCTAGGTCTTGCTTCATCTCTAAATTTATCACCTATTTGATAAATGTTAAAGGGCATATCTCTATAAGATTTAACTCTTTCTTTAGCCGCTAAAACAAATAACTCTTCATGAGTTGGTCCTAGTAAATAATCTCTATTATAACGGTCTTTTAATTTAAACATATCAGCACCAAAAGAAGAAAGTCTACCTGATGCTTCAAAAACATCAGTTGGTAATAGTATTGGCATCGCTAGTTCATTAGCTCCGGCTTCTTCCATTTCTTCTCTAATGATATTTTCTAGTTTTTGTTTTACTTTTAAACCAAGGGGCAAAAACATATAAATACCACTAGCAGTTTTTTTAACCATCCCACTCCTAACTAATAAATTACCACTTACAGAGTCTTCATCTTTAGCGTTTTCTCTTAACGTATAAAAAAAAGTATCTTTTAATCTCATATATAAATCACCACTTACATTATACAAAATAATAGGAAAAATAACAAGTTTTAACCTGTTATTTATCATAAACTAATTTGAAAAGGATCAGAACTTGAGCCTATGCCGTCTGTAATTTGAATTTCTGGAGATAACGTTACTACTGGGCATGCTGAAAATGCATTACGTTCAGCACCACTTGTACTATAAGCATGATTAATTCCTAAAATACCTTCAGAGTCCCAAAATTTAGAAACAGTTAATACAAGCGAAGCGTTAGTAGTATTGGGTGTGATAGTCCATAAATATCCGTTAGATGGAACTAAACTATACATCCAATTTGTTGTCAAACAGGTTAAGCCATTATCATTATTTAAACTTATTGTCCCACACTGCACTGAATTTGTATTGGCTCTTATATATTCGGATGAAGTAATCATTCCAACTTTTCCATTCCATACTGTTCCATTTTCGCTTGTTATTTGCTCAGCTAAATTGCTATTGCCAGATGTTACTGCGCCAACACTATAATTATGAGTTACTATTTTATTACTATCTAATAAACCGTTTAAATATTCTCCATTTAAATGGATATTTAATTCAGCATCTTTTAATACTGTTCCTGTATATGTTCCATTATCAAAATTATTACTTATTGCCCATGCATTACATCCAAAACTTGAATTAGCACAATAAGTTCCGCCGGCTCCATTACTCGAACCATCTCTCAAACCAGCACTATCAAAAGCAATCATTCCTAAATTGTTATTTCTCATTATTTTTATTGTATTATCTTCTATATTGATACTGATTATTCTCCACAATTCATTATTAAAAATTACATAGTTATTTGGATTGGCGCCTCTATAAGTATAGACATTTTCTTCATAGCCATCTACATATAATCCATCGCCACTGGTTACAGTTCCGACTTCTTCTACCAAATCACTGCCAGCAGTAGCATTCTTAACCACATTTCCTTTAACACTAATACTTAAATTAGTTTGCATAGCCGCATATCCTACAGTCATAATTAATAAAATACTACATATACTAATTATGATTATTTTTCTTTGTTTATTTCTTCTTCTACTTCTTCTCATCATTATTACCTTCCTAAATTTATCATAACCTATTTTGTTATATGTCAATAACTTATTTTAAGTTATTATACAATCTAATCGGAGGTATGATTATGAATAGATTAAAAGATTTAAGAGAAGACAAAGATATGTATCAAAAAGATATTGCTAAAATTCTTGGGATGAGTCAAACAGGATATTCACAGTATGAAACTGAAACTAATGATATTCCTACAAGCATCTTAAAAAAACTAGCGCTTTACTATAACACTAGTATTGATTATATATTAGGTTTAACTAATGAAAAGAAGCCTTATCCCAGAAAAAAAGAGACTACTACAAATAAATAATTTTGTAGTAGCCTTTTTATATTTTCTTTAATGAAACACTATTAACTTCTTCTTTATCAGAAGTATCTGTATTATAATTATTTAAAGTTCTAATCGCAACCTCTAAAGCTTCTTCACAGTCATTAAATAATTTAGTTTTATCATCAATGGTTTGATAAATTTTATTATATGTGTTTTCTAATTCTTTTATTTTAGCCTTATATTCATTAATATAATTACTTTCTTTAAGTTCATACCTATCTTTTAATTTATTTTCACCACTTACAATAGCGGTTCTTGTACCTTGAATTAAACTAGAGGTTTTATGTTCTATTGTTCTAGTCACTTCATCATCAGAGTGATTAATAAAATACTTAATTAAACTAACAACAAGTAAAGTTAAAATAATAAGTAAGAATATTCCCCCAACTATAATATTTATAATATTCATTGGAATTATAAATATAGTTACAACAATTAAAATAATTCCTATTATAAGCGCTAATCTAATAATAATTTTTAAAGCTTTGTCTAAACCATCTTCTAAATCAACAAAATTTTTATCTTTATCTCTATTTATTTTTTCGTTCATTTTATCAATTTTCTTTTGTTTATTACTTACTTTTTTATCTTTAGCCTCTTCTAAAACTTTTATTTGTCTTTTGTACATCTCAATTTTATCTTTAGTTTCTTGAAGACTAATTTTATCATTATCAAGTTCTTGTTTTAAACCATTTATTTTTTCTTCTAACTTTTGCTTTCTATCTTGTAAATACTTTTCCCTTTCCATAGGAAATCCCCCTCTCAAGTTAAGCGTTATTATAACAGAATTCCATATTTTGTCAAATTAAAAGAAGAATTATCTTCTCCTTAAATTTTTAACATAATGTAAATTTTTAATTTTATTCTCATTTACTTCAGAAAGTTTGCGGTCAATACTCGCTATTCTAGCTCTTTTTATAGCAAGTGGCCCAAAAGTACCAGCTAAAAAGGCACTAAAACCAACTAACCCAGAAATAAATGATATATCGCCTTCCGCATAAGCCGCGATACCGGTTCCAGCAATTCCACATACCGCACCTCTAAACATTGAAGGAATAACATTTTTGTTCATGGATTCGTCAATACCATTATAAAGTTCATTTCTTTGCGTTTCATAAGTATCTTTTTTGGCCATTAAATAGCCCAAATAATCTTCTTTTTCATATAACAATTTCTTTTCATAATCGTTCATTTAAACTCTCCTTTCAAAGGTTAAAAAAAGTCCATAAGGACTAAAATTCATTAATTTCAATTTTTACTTTTGGTAAATTATTCATATAACTACTAGCACTTACTAAAGTCCTAATAGCTTTAATAATTTTTCCTTGACGGCCAATAACTTTACCCATATCCTTTTTAGCAACCATTACAACAATCGTTACTAAATCTTCGTCATCAAACTCTTTTACAGATACCATATCTGGTTCACTAACTAAACTTTTTACTAAAAATTCAGTTAACTCAAGAAGCTTCATAATTATTTACTTTCTTTTTTTTGTTCGTGGAATTTTTTCATAATTCCTTGTTTACTAAATAAACTTCTTACTGTATCTGTTGGAATTGCTCCCATTGATAACCATTTTAAAGCTACTTCTTCGTCAATTTTAACTTCAGCTGGATTCATAATTGGATTATAAGTTCCCACAAGTTCGATATATTTACCATCTCTTTTTGTTCTAGAATCTGCAGCTACAACACGATAAAATGGTTTCTTTTTCGCACCCATACGCATTAATCTTAATTTTACTGCCATTTCTTTTCCCTCCGTTTCTAGTAGTCATTCTATCATAAAAAAATAGTCCTGTCAACACTTTTTGGTTGACAGTTAATTATATGCATATTGAAAAAATTTATTAATTATGGTATTATCGTTAAAGAAAAGAAGGGATAATATGTTAAAACCATGTTTAAAAGATGCGAAAATAAGGACTGATAAGCCTATTACTTTTAAAGAATATACTATTTATGATAAATATAAAAATCTAGGTCAAGGCAAAAAATATTTTATTAGAACCTATGGCTGTCAAATGAATGAACACGACAGCGAAAACATTAAAGCTATCCTTGAAGATATGGCTTTTACGGAAACTGATGAAATGGAAAACGCCGACCTAATTTTACTTAATACTTGTGCGATTAGGGAAAATGCCCATAATAAAGTTTTTGGAATGATTGGAAGAATTAAACATCTAAAAGAAAGTAAGCCAGGTATTGTAGCTGGTATTTGTGGTTGTATGGCCCAGGAAGAAGTTGTTGTTGATGAAATTTTAAATAAATATAGTTGGCTTAACCTAGTATTTGGAACTCATAATATTGCTGAATTACCGGTTCTTTTAGCTAATGTTTATGACGGGCAAAAACAAATAGAAGTTTATAGTATTGAAGGCGATGTTATTGAAAATATGCCGGCTAAAAGAGATAGTAAATACAAAGCTTGGGTTAATATTATGTATGGATGTGACAAGTTTTGTACTTACTGTATTGTACCTTATACTAGAGGCAAACAAAGAAGTAGAAAAATAAAAGAAATTATTAAAGAAATAAATGAACTTAAAGAAAAGGGTTATCAGGAAGTTACCCTTTTAGGTCAAAATGTTAATGCTTATGGGAAAGACTTAAATGAAGAATATGATATGAGTGACTTATTAGAAGCCGCTGCTGAGACAGGCATTCCAAGAGTTAGATTTATTACTTCTCATCCTTGGGACTTTACCGATAAAATGATTGAAGTTATTAAAAAATATCCAAACATTATGCCTTATATTCATTTACCTTTACAATCTGGTAGTAACCGCATTTTAAAACTTATGGGACGACGCTATACTAAAGAAAGTTATTTAGAATTATTTAACAAATTAAAAACAATTCCAAATGTCGCAATTACCACCGATATTATTGTCGGCTTTCCAGGGGAAACGGAAGAAGATTTTAAAGAAACATTAGACGTTGTTAATACTTGTAAATATGATTCAGCTTTTACCTTTATCTTTTCAGCTCGTGAAGGAACGCCAGCCGCTAAAATGGAAGATAATACTTCTTTGGAAGAAAAGGAAAAAAGATTATATAAATTAAATGACCTTATTAATAAATATGCGAAAGAAGCTAATGATAAATATTTAGATAAAGAAGTTTTAGTTTTATTAGAAGGAAAAAGTAATAAAGATGAATGCTTAATGGGCTATACCGAAACAATGAAACTAGTTAATGTTAAAGCTGACCCTAAACATTTAGGACAAATTGTTAAAGTTAAAATAACTGATGTTAAAACTTGGAGTTTAGACGGAGTAATCATATAAATGGTTACTTTTTTCTTGCTCTTTAGGTTAAAGTCTGCTATTATTAATGTAGGAGCGTGTTAAGATGAGTGATGAAAAAAAAGATTTAAATGAGGAAAAATTAGAAACCAAAGATGAACAAACTAAAACTTTATCAATGGCTAATGAAAGTGATAGTTTTAATACGGCTTTAGAAGACAAAATTGAAAAACAAACTAATGATGCTTTAATTAAAGATGATAAGAAGAAAAAACGAAGAATTATTATTATTTCTGTAATTATTATTATTGTTCTAGCGGCTATCGGCATTTTCTATTATATAACTAATGACCCTAGATTTATTATGAAAACAGCTGTTAATAAAGTTTTTAACAATTTAAATAGGCCATATGATTACGAAGAAGGAAATATAGGCTTTAAATTAAATGACAAAGCTTCAGATGATTTTGTAAATATTACTTTCGATTATAAGCGTGATAATAAGCAAGGTTTATTTGATGCTAATGCTAATGTTTTATTTACTGGACAAGCTGAATTTGATATTCATCTTCAGCAAGCTGAAAACAAACTTTATTTAGGTATTCCAATTTTATATGAAAATTATTTAAGTTATGATAAAGAAGCTATTTCAAAAGAAACTACAAATGCAATTACAGACGCTTTTAAAAATGCTATTACGGAAATTATCAATAGTGAAAAAATTAATGGTGATAATTTAAATATTACTATTAATGAAAAAAATGTTAAGACTAAAAGAGTATCTTTAAAAATTGATAATAATAATATTAAAAATATTTCTGAAATAATTGCTAACAATTTAAAAGAATGCCCAGAATTTATTGATATATTAATGAATAATGACGATTTAAATAAACAAGATGCCCTTAAAGAAATTAATAAAATTGTAATTGACAAAATCGAAAAACCAATCACTATTAGTCTTTATACTAAAGGTTTAACTAATGAGTTTGTTAAATTAGAAATTTTTACAGAAAATAACGAAGAAATTATTAATGATTTTAATCTCATTAAAACCGATAACAATAACTATGAATACAACATTATCAATAATGATGGTCCACAAGATAGCTTTAATGGTAACTTAAAACTTACAGATAATAAAGTTACTTCTGATTTTCAAATTACAATTGATGAAGTTCTTACTTACGAAGGTAAAATAGAACTTAATAGTAGTATTAAAGAAGCTAAAGATTATCAACCTGAAAATATTTCTAATGATAAAAATATTACCGAATTAACTGATGATGAACTTCAAAATATTTATATGGGACTATTTACTACTGTTTTCTATACTAGTAGTGCTTTAGAAAGTACTGATGTTTAAACCTAAAATTAGGTTTTTTTGTTCACTTTTTACCCTCCCCTGCATAAATTAAAGTGAGGGGTGATATGGTGGCAGCATATAAAGAAATCGTTACTAAAGCTATTATCGGTAAAGGTAAAAAATCATTTAAAAACACTTATACCGCCGTAGCTGAACACGAACCATCAACAGTACTTGGTTGCTGGGTAATTAATCATCAATTTAAAGGATATAAAGCCGGAGATAAAGTAGGCGTTAACGGGTCATTTGACGTTAATATTTGGTACTCTTATGACGATGATAGTAAAACTACAGTAATTAATAAAAAAATAGATTACAATGAATTATTTAACGTCAGAGTTAGAGAAGATGCCGATATATCAGGAGATACTGATATTATCGTTAGGTCTCTAAAACAACCAACCTGTTCTAGTGTAAATCCAATCGAAGGAAAGAATATTTCTTTTGATATTACTAAAGAACTTGGTGTTGAAATTGTTGGCGAAACTAAAGTAAAAATAGCCGTTGAAGACGAAGAAGACCCATGGGATGAAATTGTCGACGACATTGACGAAGAAACTTTAAATGAAATTGATGAAAAAGTTAACGAAAATTATATTTAAAAAGGTATTAGAAGCAAAACTAATACCTTTTTTGGTTCTTTTAAACCTTTATATTAAATTTACCAAAATTTTCTATTTCAGCATCATTTAAAGCTTTAAATAAAATAATCACTAATACCTTTATAGTTTTAAATTCATTTTTTCATCTTTAAATATTCTTTCATCCATTTCTTTTAAATTAGAAGAAATAAATGGTTTAAATTCCATTTGATTTAATATATCTTTTTCAAGATTAGCCCCTTTAGCTATTTCCGTAAGTTCAAGGCCTAATGAAGTTAATCTAAAGACAGCTCTTTCAGTCACATATAATATTTCTTGATTATTAGCTAAAGCATTTTTCGCCGAAAAAGTAATTTGCTCTAAATTTTTAACAAATTTTTTTATTTTTCCTTCGTTTAAAATATTAAGTTTATTATCTTTAACTTCTTCTTTTAAACCAGAAGCAGTAAAAGTACCCATGAAAATAACCTTTTTTGTATTTTGCGTAATATTAATAAAGCCTCCTGGACCTGTTACTCTCGTTCCAAATTTACTAACATTAACATTACCTTCTTCATCAACTTGGGCGAGTCCCACAATCGCCATATCAAGTGAACCGCCATTATAAGCATCAAACTGTTCAGCCGTTGGAATAACACTATCAGGATTAATTGCTCCACCAAAAGCAACTCCGCCTATCGGTACACCGCCAGTTGGACCAGATTCTACTGACAAGAAAATATCTTCACTTATTCCTTCTTCCGCACAAACATTAGCAACCGAGTCTGGCATCCCAACCCCCAAATTAATTACATAACCTTTTTTTAGTTCTAAAGTGCTTCTTCTTCCGCACACTTTTCTTTCATCAAGTGGTTTTGGTTTTATATTTTCTAATTTAATGCGTTTATCGCCTGTTACTTCCGGCCTATAAACTGGCATATTATACTCACCTAAACTCGTATCTGGCTTGCTAACAACAACATAATCAACAATTGACGAGTGAATTAAAACATTTCTAGCCCGTAAAGAATTTTTAGGAACAATTTTTTCTACTTCTACTATTACAATTCCCCCACTATTATGAGCAGCAATCGCCATATTATATTGCTCGCCAATAACCGCTTCATGTTCTAAAGAAATATTCCCCGCTTCATCAGCATAAGTTGCTTTTATCACGGCGACATTAATAGGAAATGATTTATATAATAGGAAATCTTGATTATCAATATTAACTCTTTCGACAATTGGTTTTAATTTTTTAGCTTTAGAATTAGCGCAGCACCCTTCTATTAATGGGTCAGCAAAAGTATTTAAACCAATATGTGTTATTACGCCAATCTCGTGACCGGCAATTGCTCTATATAAATGATTTATAACACCAAGGGGCACGGCAAAAGCTGGAAACTTATTTTTACCAATTGCATTACCAAAAACCCTTCCCATACCTAGATGAGCACAAATAGCTTTACCAACTAATCCTTCTTTAGCCAGCATATTCATACCAACTTCATCTTCTGTTAAATTACCTGGGCTAATACCACAAGTAACAGTTAAATTTTGGGGATGACCGGTTTTAACAAAACTATCACTTATCCCTTTGATAATCGCTTCCGCTGACCCTGAACCACCAGAACCACTAATAGCCACCGTGTCACCATCTTTTATAATTGTCCCTATTTCATTTGGCGTTATTATCTTCATTATATACTCACCTCTATTATAATTTTAGCACAAAAATAGTAGAAAAACAAAAAATCATCAAAAAACCAAAGTATTAAGCTTTGGCTTTTGATTTCTTCTTTTCTTCAAGTTCTTCAGCTTTTTCTAATTGTCTACTTTCTTCTATCATTTCCATCACCGATTTTAAAATCATACTAAAGATAATTGTAAGAATTACTGTTGGAATAAAAACAGTCCAGAAAGAATAAGAACTAGTAGCTGAATTTGGTCCAAGAAGTTTTAAAACAAATATGGCAACTGGATAATGAAGCATATAAATATGTAGAGATATACTACCTAAATAACTAAAGAAATCATTTACTTTTTCGTGGTTCAATAGACCAGTAATTTTATCTTTATTAAGTAAAGTTAACCCAATAACAACAATACATAATAAAGCAACTGTCCATCTTTCTAAATTAAACCAAGTTGCTGGATAAATTGTATACCATAGTAATAAAACACCACAGATTAAGTAAAGAAGTGTAAGTCCCCACTGCCCAGCTGACGTAAATTTGTGGTCTTTGATTCTATTTATTAAATAGTATAAAACTATACCAGCAAGCATTCCCATTAGGACAAACAATAAACCATTGTTAAATCCAAGGATAGCGGTTGTATCAGTAGCCGCTCCCCCAGTTCCATTAGTTGAAGCTGTTTGCGCCCCAATTGTTGACCAAGCCGTTTGTGATGCTCTTGTACCAGTGAAGCACCACCAACCACCTAGAAAAATAAAGGTAAATGGAGCGATTATTCCTGACATAAAGTCTTCATTTTTACAAAGACCCCAATATAAGAAATAACCCACAATAATAATTGCCGATATAAACCAAAGTGGTCCATTTAAATTAAAAAATTCATTACCAGCACTTCGAAGTCCAGCTGCGTGGAAACCAAGAAATTCCCAGAAACTGTTTACAACCATTGTACAAACTTGTTGAAAATTATAATCTGGATAATAGAAACTAGTACATATAAGTACCCCAAGAATATAGCCTATAATTAGAACAGGAATTAAGGCTTTTATTCTTGACCAAGTATAAGCCCAAGCTCTTGATGAAGCACTTTTACTATTATAATCTTTATCTTTAGCCCGCTTTTTAAAATGAGATACCATGAAGAAGCCGGCTGTTATTGTAAAAATCCATAATACTTCACTTGAACCAAAGAACCAATTAGAAGAATCCATATAATATCCATTAGAACCGTTACAAGTGTTCGCGATAATGAAACCTATATGAAATCCAATAATGGCTACAGCAATCACAAATCGCCATATTTCAATCGCACTATTTCTCTTTTTAACCGTGCCTGCTTTTGTCATAAAGTCCTCCTTCCAAGTAGTCTCCTACTATAAATTATTTTATCACTAACTTCAAAATTAAACAATATAAATTTTAAAAAATATATCTATTTATTTTTTTTTATGATAAAATAGTATTAGAGGTGAAGATATGAAAACAATATGGAAAGTAATTATCGCTGTTGTAATTATTATCATCCTAATCGTTATTGGCTTTATCATCTATATTAATACAGCATTTATTTCTAAAGAAGAAGCTCAAAATGCTGTTATTAAAGATATGAATCAAGACGAAGATGACATTTATTTTGAAAGTACTGATTTAGAATTAGAAGAAGGACAATATGATATTAGTCTTTATTATAATAATACTGAATACGAATACAAAATAGATGCCAAAAACGGTAGAGTTATTTATACTGACTACGTTAATTCTAGTAATCAAAATAATGGAACTACTAACCAAGATACAAATAACCAAAACACGCAAAATAATAGTCAAACTAACTCAACTGCTACAGCTATATCATTAGATAAAGCTAAACAAATTGCTTTTGAACACGCTGGGGTTACTGAAGCCGATATCAATTTAACTAAAGCGCAAAATGAAATGGATGATGGTAAAGAAGTTTATGAAATTGAATTTTACTATAACAACCAAGAATATGATTATAAAATAGATGCAAATAATGGCGAAATTATTTCTTATGACAGAGATGGACATCATTAACCATCTTTTTTTTTACTAAAAAAAGCTAACCTTTTAATTGTTTAGCTTTATTTCTTATACGCTGAAAAGCATTATCAATAGCTTTAATATCACGGTCTAATATCTCGGACATTTCTTTATAATTAAGACCATAATCACGAAGCTCTAAAACCATTTGTTCAAAGTCCGTTAATCGTGATTTTAATTTTTCATACATTCTTGCAGTATCTTCTTTACCAATTAAAATATTAATTGGATTACTTGCTTCATCTTTCAAAACTTTGTCTAACCCGTTAAATTCATCATTATTATCGATAACTTCCACTGATACGGAATCATTAAGTACTCGGTGCTTTTGCCGATTTATTCCAATAACATAGCTAATCATCGCTTTTTGAATACAAACTCTAGCATAAGTAAAAAACAAATTATCCCGTCCAGGATTATAATACTGAATAGCATGTGAAAGACCAATATTACCTTCCTGAACAACATCCTTTAATTCAATCCCCCCCTTATTATTAGTAGCAAATATTTGTTTAGCCAACTTGTAAACTAAAGGTTGATATTTTTTATATAAAATTTCACAAGCTTCAGGATTGGTTTTAGCTAAATCAACTAGTTCATAGTCATTTAATTCTTCATAATTCATCGACATCTAACCGCCTCATAAATAATTAAAGCTGCCGCCACTGAAGCATTTAAACTATTGACTTTTCCTTTCATCGGAATTGAAGCGATAAAATCACAATGTTTTTTCGTCGCACTACCTATTCCACTACCTTCATTACTGATAACTAAAACAATTTTCCCAGTATAATCAATTTGCCGGTAATCAGTTCCATTCATATCCGTGCCAATAACCCAATAACCATTTTTCTTTAATTTTTCTAAAGTATTATTGATATTACTAACTAACGCGATATTGACATTAGCTAGGCAACCGGCACTAACTTTCATTACTGTCGCATTAACTTTTGCACTACGGTCTTTCGGAATAACGATATTTTTAAGCCCCGCCGCCTCACAAGTCCTAATAATAGCCCCTAAATTATGCGGGTCTTCTAAATGGTCTAAAACGACAATAATTTCATCATTTAACATATCATCTAACGAAGAATATTCATAATCATTAATTTGTAAAATAATACCTTGATGATTTCCCTTTTCCATCGCATCTAGTTTTTGTTTTGGCAAGAACAATGTTTGAATTTTTTTCTTTGAAAGTAACGCTAAAATATCTTTATCTTTTAAATGCTCATAGACATAAGCCTTTCTGACAATATTTTTATTTAGCGCTTCTAACGCCGCATTTTTTCCATATATTTGCATTTAATCACCCACTATAAATTTCATTATCTCTTCTATTCGTTCATTGTTTTCTATTAAAGCTAAATAACCTATTAAAGCCTCTAATCCAGTTGACTTTTTATAAGTAACAATATCGGTACTTTTAGATTTATGACTTTTATGATTACGCGCTCTTTTAACAATATTAAGCTCCTTACTAGTTAAAAAATTTAAATTTATCATTTGTGTAAGAAAATTACTTTGCGCTTTCGCACTAACATATTTAATGCTTTCGCTTTGCAAATCTTTTACTGTTGCATAATGTTTAATTAAGAACGTTCGAATATAAAGTTCATAAACTGCATCACCCAAATAAGCAAGATTTAAAACATTCATATTTTGGGCTTTTAAATAATTATCAATAATTTGTAAATCACGTTTATCTTTTGGACGATTTAAATTTTGCTTAAGGGAAATTATATCTGATAACTTTTGAATCTTATACCCATTAATTATATCATATTCTTCTGTATAGTAAAGCCTTCCAAAGTTAATTTCATTATTTATTAAGTACGCTTTACATTCATTATTAATATGATTATCTTCTTCACAGTTATAATTAGCTAATAAATAATCATATAACTCTGAAGTAACGGCAATATCAATATCATTAGTCTTGTGTTTAATACCAAGCATAACTAAAGCTGCTCCAGATAATATGATAAATTCATCTTTAGGAAAGTTATATTTTTCTAAAGTTATATATATTTCTTTTTCAGTCATTATTTCCCTCGTACCTATCAAAAGTTACCCCTTTAATATAACCATTTTTAACATCATTAATAATTAAACTAATTACTTTATCATAATCTACTTCACCACCCTTTAGAAGTGCGCCTCTTTTAATGCCGATTTCTTTAAGGGTTACTAATATATCTTCATTTAAATTTTCAGTATAACGTTCTTTTAAAATTTCTGGATAATATTTGGCTAAAGATTTTAAAATATATTCAGCGACTTCAAAAAGTGGTAAAACTTCCTCTTTTATTGCGGTAAAAGACGCTAAATTAAAGGCTTTATTTTCTTCTAATTTAGGCCACAAAATACCAGGAGAGTCTAATAGTTCAATATCGTTATTAACCCTAATCCAGCTCAAATTTTTCGTTACACCTGGTTTATTACCTGTACTGGTAGCTTTTCTACCAGAAAGTCTGTTAATTAAAGTGCTTTTTCCAACATTAGGAATACCAATTACTAAAACTCTGATTTTTCTTGTTTTAAGTCCAGCTTCCTTTCGTTTTTGATTAAAATCATTCATTATCTTCATTGTTAAATTAATAAGGGGCTTTAGATTAACATTACCTTCTAAATTAACTGGTAAAACAGTATAGCCTTTATTTTCATAATGTTTTATCCATTTGTCAGTTTCCTTTTTATCACATAAATCATATTTAGTCATAATAATTAATTTAGGTTTGCCTTTTGTGATTTCATCACTATCTATTAGTTTTGAAGAAAAAGGCATCCTCGCATCAATTACTTCATAAACTAAATCAATTAGTTTTATATTTTCTTTAATTAATCTTTTTGTTTTTGCCATATGTCCAGGATAATGGTTAATATGAACTTTACCTTGTTTATCAATATTACTCATTTCTTTCGCCTTCTTTACTTTTTAATTTCATTTTTATTTTTCTTATCGTCTAATTGTTTCTTTTCTCTTTCCAGCATTTTTAAACTTTTTCTTGGAGTAGGCATTTCTTCAGGCATCATTCCACCGATATCAGCGATGGCTCTTCTTACTTTTTTTCCAACTTCATAATGCACATTTTTTGCATTGTTTTCGCCTTGCACCTTATCTCTTAAAAGCTTTTGCTTTGTTTGATTTATCCTAAATAAATTCGCTACTAACTCATCTTCACTCATATTATCTAAAATATCTTCTCTATAGCGTAATTTTTTTCTTTTAAATATATCATCAGCGGTTTCACCATTATATAATCCTTTATAACCAGCATTATGAAATTCAGCCATATTTTTTACACTCGCAGACGATGCAACTTTTTGTAAAGTATAATTGCCTTGTTTTGTTAATTTTCTTTGATAAAACCTTTTTTCATCATCAGATAGTGAATCATATTCCTTCTCTGTTATTTCTTGTTTCCTTGTTTGAACAGCAAAATAAGTTTGACCTAAAGCAACAACTTCTTTACTGGGAGCTGCATTTTGTACTATTAAATAGCATGCATATCTGGAAAGTTTATAGTCAAAAATTTTCCTTCTTGCAGTTTTACCTAATTCTATCATTTTGTTGGTTTCAACAAAATGTTCAAGTACATTAATTTTACTGTTTTCACAAGATGTTATAGCTTTATCTATTACTACTTTAAAATTTCTCCACTCTTTATATTACCAATTATTTTTTAAAGCCTGCTTCTAACATAATATTATCTCCTTGTATAATACAGTTAAAATATTTTTCAACTTCCAACATTTTGTCAGAATTTCATTCCCTTCGTTATTTTTTTAATCTCCTTTTTAAAGTTGCCCAATAATCACTAAAGAAAAATAGATAAAACCCTATTTTGTGGCTGCTAACAATATAATTCTTTAACAATTTTTTTAGATTTATTTATACAATACCACATCTTTCCAACAATTACTATTTATCTATCTCGGCTAATAATAAGTCAAAATCCGATTTATACAATTTATCTTGTTTTACTCTATATTTTTCAAATTCTGTTAATGCTTTATCAGAAGCTATTTCATGAGATATTTTGCCAGCATCTTTCAATATGTCTCTATCATCTGATAATAAAAATTTATCAATTCGAGTCGACCAGTCTTCCATTGTCATCGGAATTCGTCTTTTAGCCCTAGCTTCTGCCAAATCTAAAAATGCAGTAACTATCAGTTCTAATTGTTCTAATTCTTCCTTGCTTAAATAATTTTTGGCGATTACAACATCAGTTTCAAGTATTTTCCCATTTGGAGAGTTTCTCCAATTTGTAAGTCCCATATGTTCTTTTTCGGCATCTGCCCTATTATAAATTATTTCTGCAGCAGTTTTATTGGATACTGCATAGTGCATTTTATTTTGAACTTTCTTAAAAAAATTAATTGTCGTTGGCGATTTTTTATCATAATCAACACTTGTGGCATAAATATCTGTTATTTTTTGATAAAATCTTCTTTCAGATAATCTTATTTCTCTTATTTCAGCAAGCAAAGAATCATAATAATCTTCGTCAAAGAAAGCACCATTTGCCATCCTCTTTTTATCAATAATATAACCTTTTTTTGAAAATTCTTTTAATATATGAGTAGCCCATCTTCTAAACTGAACAGCCCTATCAGAATTAACTCTATATCCGACAGAAATAACGGCATCTAAATTATAATATAGTATTTTTCTTTTTACTTCTCTATTTCCTTCTTTTTGAACTACCGAGAATTCCTCGGTAGTTGAATTTTTATTAAGTTCATAATCATTATATATATTCTTTAAATGTAATGAAACATTATCTGTAGTACAGTTATACAATTCACCCATAGCCTTTTGAGTTAACCATAAATCACCATTTTCAAATCTGACTTGAATTCCTTTATTATGTGTTTGCCTTTCAAATATTAAAAACTCCGCACTACTACTTCTAATCATTAAATCTTTTGCCACAATATCATCTCCTCTCATAATAAAGTCAAGTATTTTAATACAAAATTTTATATTCAAACTAGTTATTTTACTGGTCTTTATAATTATTATTTAAAGAAATAAATTCAAAAACATAAGAATCTTTTACTACATTATTTACTAAATCACTATTATTTGGTAGAAGTAGCAATGAAAATTATTATCACCTTTACCAATTATTTTATGAAAAGCTGAATTTATTTGAAGCGCCTAAACATTCCTACTCTCTCCATTTTTAATAGCATTTTCGTCATATATTTTTCTTATATTTTTATCTTTAATTTTTTCAATCAGTAATAAATTATGGTCTATGGTAATTTGGCAACAAGTTGTTGCCAAATTTCATCATCTGCATATTCTTTGTAAAATAGTCTCATTGATTTTATGTTTCTTTCTGAAAATCCTTTCATATTTGGAAAATTACTATCACTTTTCGATTTCGCTATATCAGAAAATACAAATATAATCATTATTTGTTACATTTATTTTTATATTTTGAATTTCAATAATATTATTTCACACCAATATATTCATCTTTCTAATGATTCTCAAATACGTAATTATTTTTTTACACTTTCTTGTTTTCAATTTGCTCTTGGGAATCAATATATTGATAATCTAAAATATTTTCCTTAGAAATAGCAGATTTTTTTGTTTCCTTCTCATACAAATCTCTTGCTCCTCTAGCAACCCCACCACCTCTTTTAGCAACATTTAAATTTTCTTTTAATCCTTGAGGGTGCTCTTCTCTAGCAATATCACGAGTCGCAATTTCTCCTATATTAGTAAGAGCTACTTCAATATCGGTCATATTATCTCTTAAAGATTCTTTATGAAGACCTTTATATGCCTTATATTCTGACGCTTTCATCCCAGACCAACCTTTATATATTTCATTAGTTAAAATAGCATATTCCACCGGTTTTGTTATACCGCCAACCTTCCAAACATCAGTTAATTTTTTTCTATCTAATATAGCTTTTAGTCTACTTTCAATCCAGCTATCAGAATATCCACGATTACGATAATAAGTTATCGCTCTATCAATGGCAATTTCTGGATCAAATACTTCATTTATTCTTTCACTGCCTAAACTAGCAAGCCAAACTTTAAATGGTTCTGCTTTAGGGCTAGGTACTGATTCTATAAGTCTTAAAATCCCTTTGGTATCTAATACATCAGTATTATAAAATTTTCCATCTTTTTTTGATTTCATTTTCAGTTGCACGATATTTTCGTGCAACTCACTACCTTCCCCTTTTAGTTTTCTTTTTAAATCACTCCAGTAATTCCTTGGAATATTAGCATCAGTTAAAACACTAATTACATCAACTACACTGAAGTAGTAATCTTCTTCTTCACTATTCCAAATACTTCTAATCTCATTACCTTCAAAAAGATTAGTAATTGTTTCTAATTTATTATTCATTATATCACCTTTCCATTTCTAATTTATCCGGAAAGTCTCTCGTAATAACCCATAACCATTATAGCAAAAACCTTTTCCATTGACTACCGAACATTTTTATTTATTTAATAAAATTAACCACTAAAATAATCATACAAATAAATAAAACAAGTAACTATTAAAGCTACTTGTTAATTCTTCCCATTTCAGAAAAAGGAAATAAACTTAAATTAGTTGAACCATATATCTCGTCTTCTTTAACTAAACCAATAACCCGGCTATCAGTTGAATTATTACGGTTATCTCCCATTACAAAATAATAACCTTCTGGTATTTTATCATAACCTAGTTCCTCTAATTTAAAATCATTAGTCTTTTGGGTACTGATAAAATCTTCCTTAACCTGTTTATCATTTATATATAATTTGTTATCTTTATACTCAACATATTCGCCAGGAAAGCCAATTACTCTTTTAATTAATCTTGAACCATTATAGTTGAAAACAACAATATCAAAGCGTTCAAATGAATGGTCGTATTTCTTTAAAAGTAATATTTCGTTATCTTTAAGTGTCGGATACATTGAAGCACCTTCCACTTGAACTGGCGTTATGACGAAAGAACGAAGTAAAATAACAATTACAATAATAACAATATAAGGAATTAATTCTTTGATAAATGTTTTTTTCTTATCTTCTAGTTTTTTTTCTTCCATTTTCGCACACCCTCAATATATAAAAGATAAGACCAATTGGCCTTATCTTCTTTCTTTTATTTTTGCTTGGCCTTTTAAATTACGTAAATAATTTAATTTAGCTCTTCTAACTCGGCCTTTTCTTACCACTACAATACTGTCGATTTTTGGCGAATTAAAAGGAAAGGTTCTTTCAACACCAACACCACCAGATTTTTTTCTAACAGTGAAAGTTTTTCCAACACCACTACCAACAATTTTAATTACGAAACCTTCAAACGCTTGAATTCTTTCACGTTTTCCTTCGATAATTTTGTAGTTTACTCTAACAGTATCACCAACTTGGAAAGCAGGTAAATCTGTTCTGATTTGACTTTGCGTAATTTTGTCAATAATATTCATACTTTCACGCTCCTTTACTTAAAATCTATGGTCATAAGTTAACTTATTATACACCCTAGCGGACCACGACATAAAGATTTTATCATATATTTTAAAAATATGCAAGTGGTGGCGTAAAAAGTAATAAGACATTTTATTTTAAAATTACCGGCTAAATCCTTGATAAAAATTATTCTGTTTTTGACTGCTTCTAATTTTTCGTTTTAGTTCTTCTTCAACGAGTTTTACTTTTCCAAACAAACTCCTAATATAATATGGGTCTAAATACTGTGAATAACGGTTCATAATAATAGTTTTATATCTTTGAACATCGTTTAAAACTAAATTAAGGTCATCAGGGTCAGTATCGTCATCATCTTCTTCTAAAATGCCATATAGATACTTTAGATAAGCATCTAATTTTTTCGTAACTTTTCTTTTAATAACATTTTCAATAAGTTCCGGCTTTAAAAGGACTAGATGTCCAACTTCAACACCATCATATTTAATAGTATTTTGAGGTTTAATATGAAAGCCATCAATTCCCTTATCTAAATAACCTTCTTTATTATTATTTATTTTAATTACTACATAGTATTTACTCATAATTTCATCTCTTTTCTAATAAATCAGGTCGTCTTTCTTTTGTCCGTTTTAAACGTTCTTCACTTCGGTATTTTTCAATATTGGCATGATGACCGGAAAGTAAAACTTCGGGCACTTTTAAACCACGAAAATCGGCTGGTCTAGTATAAACTGGATAATCAAGTAAATTATCGTTAAAAGTTTCTTTTAAGTGTGAATCTTCTTTAATAACCCCTGGCACTAATCTAACCACACTATCGATAATCGCCTGACTTGCAATTTCCCCACCAGTTAAAATAAAATCACCAATACTTATCTCTTCATCAGCCAGCGTTCGAATACGTTCATCAAAGCCCTCATAATGACCGCAGATAAATAATAAACTTTTTTCTTTAGCAAGTTCATAAGCCTTTTTTTGATTATAAGTTTTTCCTTGAGGTGTTAGTAAAATAACTTTGGTATTTTCTTCCTTGATATCCTCTACCGCATCAAATATAGGTTGAGGCATTAAAACCATCCCTTGACCTCCACCAAATGGATAATCATCAACCCGTTTATGCGGGTCTGTACTATAATCCCGAAAATTATGTATCTTAATCGTTACTTTTTTATCATCGATAGCCCTTTTAACAATGGAAGTATTTAAAAAGCCAGCAAACATTTCCGGAAATAAAGTTAAAACATCAATCTTCATCGATAAGCCCCTTAATTAATTTAACTTCAATTTTATCATTTATATTTTTAATAAATTCATCAACATAAGGAATTAAATACTCTTTATTATTTTTTTGAATAACGATTAATTCTTGACTACCGTTAGTAATAACATCAGTAACTTTACCAACAAATTTATTACTATCATACACATCTAATCCAATTAAATTTTCATTTAAGATACCGGGAAAAACATAATCATTTTCATCGATATAAACACTTTTACCTTTAAACTTTAAGACATTATCAATATTATTATAACCTTTTAAAGTTACCATATCATATTCCTTATGAACCCTATAACTTGTTATTTCTAGTTTTTCATTATTTATATAAATAATGTTTCCCACTTTAAAAACAATATTTTTATATTTAAAATGGGATAAAATTCTAATTTCCCCTTTAAGTCCGTGGGTATTCGTCATTTTACCAATTTTAATCATTTTATCACCACCACAAACATTATTCTTATATTAAGGCATAGTGCCTTTCTTTGCATTTTATTATAGCAAACTTTTTATTTTTTTCAAGAGATTTTTAAATTAAAATTTGAAAAAAAGCACCTTATGTTTAAGGCGCTTTATTCTGAACTTTTTACATCTTCGACAACATTTCCATTTTCATCTTTTATTTTTCCGCTATATTCATATTTATAGTCAGCTTTTTCACTTGTCCCTTCATTAGTAATTGTAAAACAAGTGTCCTTTAAAACAAATTCACTACTATCACGGCCATTAACTTTTATATAATAAGTTCTATCATCTTTTTGAAGCGCATCTAAATAACCATCTTCAATCAGTTCGTTTAAACAAAGCTTTTTAAATTCATCAGTATCAGCTGCTGGCATAGCAAACACATGCGTCCCAGCCCAGCTTTTAGCTGCTTTTTCAAAAGACTCTATTTGCATATTCTTACTATTTTCTTCACCACTTTCTAAAAGTCCCTGAATAATAGGAACAGTAATAACAGCTAGTATTCCTAATATTGCTAATACGCCGAGTAGTTCTATTAATGTAAATCCTTTTTTCATTTTCCTCACCTATTATAATTATAAAAGATATTAAACAGTTTGACAAGCCTTCTTGTACTTTTTTTTAAGCTGAAACATATACTTTACTGGTGATGAAGCTTGTTCATTAAACATATCCATACACGAATGAAATTTATTTTAGTAGCTATTTTATTTATTTTTATTGTTATAATTGCTAAAGTTTTTTATATTCAAGTAATTGATTACAAAAAATTAAATGAAAAAGCTAGTGATTTATGGAGTCGTAATTTACCAATTAAAGCCGATAGAGGTCTTATATATGACCGAAATGGTGTAGTAATGGCCGATAACATTACAACTACTTCTTTAGTTTTAATTCCTAATCAAATAGAAGATAAAGAAGAAACCGCTAAAAAACTAGCTAAAATACTTGGGGTTGAAACTTCAGATATGCAAGAACACGACAATAAAAAAACATCGATTGAAAGAGTGCATCCTGAAGGAAGAAGACTTTCTTATGAAATCGCTGATAAAATTAAAGACTTAAATTTGCCAGGAGTTTATCTTGTCAAAGAATCCCAGCGTTACTACCCTTTTGATACCTTCATGTCTCATACTTTAGGCTTTGTTGGCATCGATAATCAGGGATTATCTGGAATTGAACTAGAATACGATGACTATTTAACCGGGGAAGATGGGGCGATTAAATATTATAGTGATGCTAAAGGCAATAAACTTGAATTAAATGAAGTTTATGAGCAACCTCAAAGTGGAATGAACATAACCTTAACTATTAACTATGAAATTCAAGAAGCTGTTGAACGCGAACTCGATAATGCCGTCACTAAATTTAACCCAGACCAGGCCCTAGCTTTAGTAATGGACCCTAATAGCGGAGAAATCCTTGCTATGTCAGCAAGACCTAATTATTCACCATCTAATTATTCTGATTATTCTATCGAAGAAATTAACCGAAATTTACCAATATGGGCAACTTATGAACCGGGGTCAACTTTTAAAATTATTACCCTAGCGGCTGCTTTAGAAGAAGGTAAAGTCGATTTAGCTAAAGATACTTATTACGATTCAGGAAGTATCAAAGTTGAAAATGCAACAATTCACTGCTGGAAACACGGCGGTCACGGGGCTGAAACCTTTATGGAGGTCGTGCAGAATTCTTGCAACCCAGGCTTTGTTATTTTGGGCCAAAGACTTGGTAAAAATACTTTGTTTGATTACATTAACAAATTTGGCTTTGGTAAAAAAACAGGCATTGACTTAAATGGTGAAAGTACAGGTATCCTTTTTCCTTTAGATAAAGTAGGCCCAGTCGAACTCGCCACAACCGCTTTTGGGCAAGGTGTTTCCGTCACTCCAATCCAACAAGTAACCGCTGTTAGTGCCGCCGTTAATGGTGGGATTTTATATAAGCCATACATCGTTAAAAGTATTAATGAACCTGAAACCAATACCGTTATTAAAGAAAATAAAAAAACGGTTGTTAGAAAAGTTATCAGTGAAGAAACTAGTGCGAAAGTAAGGGATGCTTTAGAGCACGTTGTTGCTTATGGTAGTGGCCGAACTAGTTATATTGAAGGTTACCGTGTTGGTGGTAAAACCGGAACTGCTCAAAAAGTTGAAAACGGTAGGTATTTAGATAACAACTATATTCTATCATTTATTGGAGTAATGCCGGCTAATGACCCCGAAGTTGTCGTTTATGTGGCAATTGATAATCCTAAAGGGGTTGTTCAGTATGGTGGTGTAACTGTTGGTCCGATTGCTAAAAATATTTTAACTGACTGTATTAGTGCTTTAAATATTGAAAGGCAAGATGGCGGGCTTCAAAAAAAATATGTTTATACGGATGCGAAAACCGATGTTGTCGCTGATGTTACTGGAAAAAGCGTCAGTGAAGCTAAAAAAAGTTTAAAAAATTTTACCGTCGATGTTGAAGGTAATGGTGACAAAGTATTATATCAATCACCAGAAGCCGGTGTTACTTTAGAAGAAGGCGAAACAGTTAGAGTGTTTACAAGTTAAGGAGGGATAAATATGCTAGTGCTAACTAAAGTGGTTTTGGCAATGATGATAGGCTTTATTATCGCTACCCTTTTAGCTATTATTTTAATTCCTTTTTTAAAAAAAGAAAAAGCTGGGCAAAGCATTAGTGTTTATTTACGAAAAGCCCACAAAGAAAAAGAAGGAACGCCAACAATGGGCGGTCTTATCTTTATTATTCCGACCATTTTAATTACTATTTTATTTTTAATAATGCACAAAATCGAATTTAGCTATACCCTCCTTATTATTTTATTTACGTTTATTAGTTATGCTTTTATTGGTTTTTTAGATGATTATTTGATTATTAAAAGACATAACAATAAAGGTCTTACAAAAATGCAAAAATTAGGTATGCAAATAATTGTCGCGATTATTTTCTTTTACTTGTTTATGAAAGGTGGGAATGAACCATTACTTTGGATTCACAGTTTAAATTTTAAACTAGATATTGGTTTCTTTTATGGGTTATTTATTTTATTTGTTTTAGTCGCTAGTAGTAATGCCGTTAATTTAACAGATGGTTTAGATGGTCTAGCTGGTGGTCTTTCAGTTATTGTTTTCCTAACCTTTGGGATAATATCTTGGAATACTGGTTGGCTAGCTGGTTATGAAGATATCGCGATTTTTGCTTTTACCTTAACCGGCGCATTACTAGGTTTTTTACTATTTAATACCAATCCCGCCAAAGTTTTTATGGGCGACACTGGTTCTCTTGCTTTAGGCGCTACTATTGGGGCATTTGCGATTTTAACGAGACACGAAGTTTTACTCGTTTTAATTGGTTTAGTTTTTGTTATTGAAACGCTTTCTTGTATTATTCAAATTATCTATTATAAACTAACGAAAAAAAGATTGTTTCCAATGACCCCTATCCATCACTCTTTTGAAAAAAAAGGAATGCCGGAAAGTGATATTGTCAAGCTTTTTTGGACCATTGGTCTTATTAGTGCGATGCTGGCTTTAATATATGGGGTGTGGTTATGAATAAAATAAATATAAGTTTAATTATTACTGTAATTATTATTTCTTTATTTGGGCTTTTAATGATTTATTCTTCTTCTTATATCTGGGCTGAATATAAATTTGATGACCCTTTTAAATATGTTAAAAATCAAGGTTTGTTTTTAATAATTGGGATTATTCTAATGCTTTTAGTTAGTAAAATTCCTTTTGAAAATTATTATAAACATGCAAATATTATATTTATCATTTGTTTCATTCTACTTGTTTTAGTTTTATTTTTTGGTACTGAAAGAAATGGTAGTAAAAGCTGGTTTGGCATAGGTTCTTTTGGCATCCAGCCCAGTGAATTTATGAAACTGGCAATGATTATTTTTACAAGTAAATATTTATATAAAAATAGAAAAGAAATAGGTAATATCAAAAAAGGGGTTATTCCCATACTAGGTCTTACTTTAATTATTTTTGGACTTATTATGCTGCAACCAGACTTTGGAACGGGCGTTATCCTCGTCATGGGCGTAATTGGTTTATTATTTGTTGGTGGGGTTAATTTAAAATTTTTCTTAAAAATTGGTTTTCTTGGTATTGGTGGTATCATTGCTTTAATACTAGCTGCTCCTTACCGTCTAAAAAGAATTTTATCGTTCTTAAATCCCTGGGAAGACCCCCTTGGCAGTGGCTTTCAAATTATTCAGTCATTATATGCCATTGGTCCAGGTGGCTTATTTGGCTTTGGACTTGGTGGTTCAAGACAAAAACATTTTTATTTACCTGAACCCCAAACTGACTTTATTTTTTCTATTATTAGTGAAGAATTTGGCTTTTTAGGCGTTTTAATTGTTTCCGCTTTATTTATTACAATTATTTATTTAGGTATTAAAATTGCTTTAAAATCAAATAATTTATTTGGTAAATATTTAGCTTTTGGAATTGTTTTTTCCCTAGGCTTTCAAGCTTTACTTAACTTAATGGTTGTCGTTGGTTTAATTCCCGTAACTGGCGTTACCCTACCTTTCCTTTCTTACGGTGGTTCAAGCCTTTTAATTACTTTAGTCTCCATTGGTATTGTTTTAAATGTCAATCGGCGATAATTTATATTTTCAACATACGCAAAGATTATTGTAAAACAATATATGTACATAACAAAGCAATATATTGACAAAATAATAACAAAGTTTTATAATTGAAATGGAAATGAGGGATAAATATGGAATCTTTAAATTTAAATGTTCGCGTTGATGCGAATGACAAAAAAAGATTTGAACAATTTTGTAGCAATGTTGGGATGAACGTTTCTACAGCTATTAATATGTTTATAAAAGCCGTATTGAGAGAACAAAAATTACCATTTGAAATACGTGCCAATAATTTTGACGAAACAGTATATGAAAAACTAAAATCCGCTGAAGAAGAAATGGAAAACAACCCTAAAAGATATTCTAAAGAAGATATTTTAGAAAGTATAAATAATATTATAGATTAATTATGTATAAAATAGAATTTTTACCAATAGCAAAAAAAGATATTGATAATATTATTTATTATATTGTTCATAATCTTAAAAATATTACTGCTGCCAAAAAACATAGAAACTTATTTATGAGTAGTATTAATAATATTTCAGAATTTCCTTATGGTAGTCCTATTTACAAACCAGGTGATATTTTAAAAAAAGAATACAGAAGTTATAAAGTTAAAAATTTTCTTATATTTTATACTATCAATGAAAGAGAAAAGTTAATTACTATTGTTAGAGTTTTATACCAAAAGATGGATATTGAAAATATTTTAAATTAGAGCTTATGCCCTAGTTTTTTTATCTTTATAAATGAACTTAATAAATTTAAATACTAATTTATTAAATAATTTCCTTTAATTTAAGTCTTTTAATTACTTTAATTTTCATTGGTAAAATTAATGGCAATCAAAAAGTTAGGAAAATATAATTGATTGGTTACTTGAAAGTAAATAATAGAGAGCTGTAAAAGTTCTCATTTTTTTACAAAATATTAATAAAAATATGATATAATGGAAAAGTATTTGGAGGTTGAAGTAATGGATATAATTGATTTTATTTTACATTGTAATGAATATATTGGACAGTTTATTAATGATTATGGTAATTTTATATATGCGATTTTATTTTTAATTATCTTTTGTGAAACAGGGCTTGTATTTTTACCTTTTTTACCAGGTGATTCACTAATATTTGCCGCCGGTACTTTTGCTGCTATTGGGGAAATGAACTTTTTCTTGTTACTTATTTTAATTATATTGGCAGCTATTTTAGGAGACACCGTTAACTATGAAATTGGTAAACATTTTGGAAGAAAAATAATTAATAATAAAAAATTTACCATTATTAAAAAAGAAAATTTAGAAAAAGCTGAAGCATTAGTCGCTAAATATGGCGGAGCAGCTGTATTTATTGCAAGATTTATGCCAATCATTAGAACCATTGTTCCTTTTGTTGTTGGTATGGGTAAACTTCACTATCCAAAGTTCATTAAATTTAATGCTTTAGGTGGTATTATATGGGTTACTTTATTTTTAACAATTGGTTATTTATTTGGTAATATTCCTTTTGTAAAAGAGCATTTTTCTATTATTGTTTTAGCTATTATTTTCTTATCTGTATTACCAATTGTTATAGCATTTATAAAAAGCAAATTAAATAAAAGCACGGCCAACCCGAGAAAAACGACAAATTAGGTTAGCCGTGTTTTTTTATACATAATTTTCTATTTTTTCTAAAAAGTTATAATTATAACTTTCATTTAATTTTATATTAATTATATTTATTCTATTATTTATAGATAAAATTTTAATAAAGTTTTTATAATTATTATTTTTATACTTTTTTCTTATTATTTCTTTATTATAAATCAAATAATTTATTTTAAAATATTTTAATTTATTAATTACTTTATTTAATGACCTTAATGGAAAACCTACTTTAATACTATTAGCTATTTTAACTTTTTTATAATTAAACATTTCTTCTAAT
>CALVRT010000088.1 GCA_944358735.1 uncultured Bacilli bacterium
ATTTTTATTAAATCTACCTGTATTTTCATCAATATCAGTTATTCGAATATAAGCATTTTTTCCATCATATTCTTTTGATGGACTATTCATACCATAAGATATTTCATTAGATAATTTTTTTAGAGAAGTCTTCTCCCAGTCGCCATAAAAACCTGTAAATCTAAGTTTTGGAACATTCATTTTTATCACCACAATTCTAGTCCTTAAGTTTGTTAAAAAGAGACAACTTATATAAACATTATATCATATTTTTTTAAATATATATTGAAAAAAAGAAAAGATTTAATTCTTTTCTTCGAATACTTTACAAACAAGCTTAATACACTTCTTTTTTTGAGATAATCTAGGATGTACATACAAATTTAACGTTATATTCACATTCGTATGTCCTAATAACTCACTAACAGTTTTATAGTCAACACCTAATGAAATACAATTAGTTGCAAAAGTATGTCTTAAAGAATGAAAATTAATATGATTAATTTTTATTTCTTTTAATACTTTATCAAAATATTTTCTATATGTTCGTGGCTCTATTAATTTTTCATTCCCAGATAAAACATACTCATTATTTTTTCCTTTAAATTTTTTTAATAATTCAATAAATTCTTTACTAACTGGAATTTCTCTATTTGCATTTTTAGTTTTTGGCGTTGTTATAATTATTTTAGACTTTGATTCTTCAAAATCTTTAACATATATTCTCTGAACAGTTTTGTTAATATTAAGTAATGATTTTTTAAAATTTACATCACTCCATTGCAAAGAACACAATTCTCCAATTCTTAATCCTGAATACAAAGAAATCAATATACCTATATTTCTGTTATTTAAATTGTTTAAACAATATGATGTAATTTTATTTTGCTCTGATTTACTTAAAACATATATTTTTTCTAATTTTGAATCTAACGGATATTTAAAAGTTAATTCTATATGTTTAATTTTGTTTTCGTTCATTGCTTTCTTTAAACTACCTTTAATTATTATTGTAATGTCTTTTATTGTCTTAGAAGATAAACCACCAATACCATTTATCTTACCATTTTTAGATAAATCTAATAAATAATCTTGTATTAATTTATGAGATAATTCATCTAATTTATAATGTCCAAGTTTAGGAATTATGTGATTAAACACAGCATTTGAATAATTTGCATATGTTGATTCCTTAATATAGTGTTTCTTATCAAGAAGCCAATTATAAATCCAGTCTTTATAAAGTATTCTTTTTCTTCTTAAAATCATTTCATAATCTCCTTCCCATATACTATTTTAACTAACATTCATTTTTTAACAAACTTAAGGACTAGAATTGTGGTGATAAAAATGAATGTTCCTAAACTTAGATTTAAAGAGTTTAAAGATGAGTGGAATGCTTTTAATTTAAAAAATTATTTTAAATATTTTAGTACAAATTCTTTGTCTAGAGCACAATTATGTAATTCTGGAATATTAAAAAATATTCATTATGGTGATATTCATAAAAAGTATGGTGCAATAACATTAAGTGATGATATTTTAACTTATGTCAAAGATCATGACTATAATAATAAATTTACAATATGTAGAAATGGAGATTTAATTATAGTTGATGCATCCGAGGATTATGAAGGAATTGGGAAAGCAACTGAAATACTTGGAATAGTAAATAATAATGTGATTTCAGGTTTACATACTATTCATGCAAGGGATTTATCAAATAGTTTTGTCTATGGATTTAAAGGTTATTATTTTAACTCACCAATTATTCACAATCAAATTAGAATTTTAGCAAATGGATTTAAAGTATTTGGAATATCAAAAGATACAATAAACAAACTAAAAATTAATATTCCAAGTAAAAAGGAACAAATTAAAATTGTAGAAACACTTCGTTTATTAGATAAAAAAATAGAACTTCAATTACAAAAAATTGAAGCCCTTAAGTTATATAAAATATGTCTAAAAAACAGTATGTTTAACAATGTAAAAACTACAAAGACTAAACTTAAATACATATTGAAAAAGTGGAATGAAAAAAACAAAAATAACGAATATGACTATGTTGAAAGTGTTAGCAATAAGTATGGATTTATATCACAAAATGAACAATTTGAAGATAGAAATGTAGCAAGTAAGAATAAAAGTAATTATTATATTATAAGGAAAAATGTTTTTGCTTATAATCCTTCTAGATTGGATGTTGGTTCTTTAGCATTAAAAGATAATGACTTGGTTAGTTTAGTAAGTCCATTATATGAGTGTTTTACTACAAATCAAAATATATATTTTATGCTTGAATGGTTTGATTCTAATGAGTTTAAAAAAGGAACATTTTCAAAATTTGAAGGTGGCGTAAGAAATACATTAAATTTTACAAATCTATGTGAAATAAATATATCTTTACCTTCCATTAATGATCAAAATAAAATAGCTAATATTTTAATGATATTTAATAATAAATTAAAATACGAAAATCGAAAATTGAAAAAATTAAAAGATTTAAAAAAAGGACTTATGCAAAATATGTTTGTATAAGCCTTTTTTATATATATTTTTTAAATACTCTTTTATATTCTTCTGCTTTTGTTAATAACCATTTATAACCAGCTGAAAAATCATTGCTTGTTAAATCAATTTTAAAATCACATTTAACATCTATACTACTTGCTTTTGAACCTTCTTTGTAATCCCAAATTAACGGATAACCGATTTCCTTTTCAATTTCGTCTTTATAGGATAATAATTTGTTATAAAAATCCTTATTATCTCTAATCCATAAGGAACATGCGATTTCACCTGATTTTATAACTGTTAAACTTATATGACAATCACTTGAACCAATGGCAAGACTATACCAATGATGAGGTTGGGCTTTTCTCAAAGAAAAAGTAGTTTTGTTAGTTAAACAATAATCATTAAAACCTTGCCAAAATCTTAAGTCAGTTAATCTCATCCCTGTTATTTCTGAATCCGTTTGTGTTCTAATTATTTTTGTCCAATCATTAGGTTGACATACAATTTCAAAATGTGGTGCAATTGCAGATTCTCCAATTTTAAACAATTCTATTTTCACTAAAAACAAATTTATATTATCATCTGAATGTTCATTCATCCAATCAATCGCTTGTTTATGTTCTTCATTGTAATCTTTAACAATCCAAATTATTGTTTTTGCGTCATATCCAGCACCATAAACAAGAATTTTTCCTAAGTGATCATGATTAGTTATTTCTAATTGATTTTCTATTATAATGTTTTCGTTAGTATCTTCATTAATTGCAAGTATATCTAAAGAATATTTTCCAACTGGGGCTTCAATTTTAAGTACTTTTATTGGAATACCAAGTTCTTCACTTAATAACTTAATATTTTTTTCTTTTGCTAACCAAGGAGTAAAATCATATTCTTCATTTTTCCATATAGTTCTTAAATCATTAATTTTTTCTAAAACACCTAATTTTATATCATTCATAATTATAATTCCTCTAATCCAAGTTCTTTTAAATAAATATTTAACTCTTTGTCAACTTCTTCAATTTGTTTATCAATTTCTTTTAAATCTTTTTGAACTTGTTGTATATCAATTGGTTCTTCTTCTTCAAAAGTATCAACATATCTAGGAATATTTAAATTATATTCATTTTCCTCTATTTCTTGTAATGAAGCTAAGTGTGAATATTTTTCAATTTCTTTCCTTTCTTTGTATGTTTCTACAATCTTATCCACATCTTCATCTCTTAATCTGTTTTGATTTTTTCCGGGTTCAAAATCTTTTGATGCATCAATAAAAATTATATTATCTTCATGTTCTCTACATTTTTTAAATACTAAAATACAAGTTGGAATGCTCGTACCATAAAAGATGTTTGCAGGTAATCCAATAATTGCATCCAAATAATTTTTTTCTTTAATTAAATATTTTCTAATAACGCCCTCTGATTGTCCTCTAAACAAAACTCCATGTGGTAATACCACTGCCATAGTTCCATTATCCGCTAATTGGTATATCATATGTTGTATAAACGCAAAATCTGCTTTTGACTTAGGAGCTAATTTACCATAAGCACTAAATCTTTCATCTTCCATAAATTTCGGGTCTGCACTCCACTTTTGAGAATATGGAGGATTAGCAACGATTGCATCAAATCTCATATCAATATGTTTAGGATCTTCTAATGTATCTGCATTCTTTATGTCAAAATGTTTGAAAGATACACCATGTAATAACATATTCATTCTTGCTAAGTTGTATGTTGTAGAATTAAATTCTTGTCCATAATAAGAACTTACTTTAGTTTCCTTTCCAACTCTTAAAAGTAAAGAACCAGAACCACAAGTTGGATCATATACTTTTTGTAATTTATTTTTATTAATCGTAACCAATTTTGCTAAAATTCTAGATACTTGTTGTGGAGTATAAAATTCTCCTGCTTTTTTCCCTGCCGATGCCGCAAAATTAGATATAAGATATTCATAAGCGTCTCCTAAAACATCAATTTCTGCATCATCATGATGAAAATCAATATCATTAATTTTTAACATAATTGTTGAAATTAATTTTGTTCTTTCTGCTTCTCCTCTACCAAGTTTTGAGTTATTTAAATCCATATCTTCAAATAAATTTTCAAAATCATCTTCAGATTCATTCCCTAATGTAGAATCTGAAATTGAATTAATTGCTTTTGCCAACATAGAAATATCAAATTTACCAGTTTGAATTTTGCTAATTAATACATTCCATAAATTGTCTGCCTCAATAAAATATCCAATATTAGAATCTTCAATTAAATATTTTTTTAACTCTATTTTATATTCTTCCTTTTTCCATGCTTGTTCATAAGTAAGATTATCTTCTTTTAATAAAGTTTTTTCTACATAATTAACTAAATTTTCTGACAAATATCTATAGAAAATTAAACCTAAAATATAATTTTTAAAATCATTAGCATCCATATTTCCTCTTAAACTATTCGCAATACTCCATAATTGCTTTTGTAATTCTGCCTGTTGGATTTGTTGTTTTTCTTCTCTAGACATCTTTATTTTTCCTTTCCTTTGCTTCTTTAACTCTTTTCAAAAACACTTTGTTTTCCTTTAATTTTTTAACATTTAATTTTAACATCCATTTGTTAGCATCTAATACTAACTCATCAACTTCATCTTGAGACAAAGTTAAGTTTTTATCAAACAATGCAAATGAAATCCATCCTTCTTTTTCTAAATCTTTTGAATTGTATTTTTTCATATTTACTCCCTCCCTATTATATCCCAAGAAGTTATCAAACCTTCAATTTTTTCACCAACATTACCATTTTGAGTAATTAGAATACAAGCTAATTTTTCTCCATTTTTATATTTTTTTATAAAATAATTTGTAACATCGTTATATTTTTCGCTCTTAGAAACAAATTTTATAGTTTCTTTACAATTATCTAATGAAATATAATCACGAATGTCGTTAAATGTAGTTTCTTTAGATATCTCTATAATTTCTTCTCTCAATAAATAATTGAAAATTGAATTTTCGCTAAATATTCCAATAAGTTTATTTTTTTCATAAATTGGTATATGAGTAAAATTTTTCTCATTCATCAAATTCATAAAATTATGAACATTATCATCTACAGTTGCAAAAGTTATATTTTTTGTGGACATACTATAAGCACTAGGTGGATTTTTTATTTGTTCTATAATTTTTTCTAACTTAAGGATAAATTCATCGGTATATATTATATATTTATAATCATAATTAACATGTGATAATCTATTTCTACACATCCTACAAAAATGTAAAAAATCCGTTTCTTTTGAATATGGGAAAACATGATTATTATTTAAAATATCAATTGCATCTTTAATCGCAATTTCTCTTTTGTTTAATAACTTTTTAGTTAAATTTTCAAATTCTACAAATAATTTTCTAAACTTCTCTACATTATCCATTGAAAACACCTACATATACTTTCTTAATAAATTTTTTATAAATATTTTTACATTATCAATTAACTTAATTTTTTTAATAAATGGAGCATTAATTGCATTTCCTATTAATTCATTAGGAAATATACCGCTATATTCTACTTCATCAATAACTTCTTGCAAAACATCTAAATTAATTTCATTTTCATTAGCAAATTTAATAATTTCTTGTTCTCTTTCTTTATTCATATGATTATTTAACGCATCATCAATAGAATCATCAGGTTTTAGTTCAGGCAAAACATTACTTAAAAATCTCTTAATTAAATCTAATTTTAAGAACAATTCGTCATCAGTTATATTTATTAATTTACTTTCAATATCTGCTATATCCTTCTTCTTTTGTTCTTCATTAGATAAATCAACATTTCTAATTAAATTAAAGATATATGATACATTAATCTTATCAGTTTGAATAAGTTCCAAAGAAAAACTTATATCATTTAAAATTGATGCTTTTTCTTTATTAGAAGTAATTTTTCTATAAATTTCATAATACTTACTTTTATAATCTTCATAAGTCTGTGCGGTTATTGGCAAATCAACATTATCCATATCAAATTCATTAAATGTTTTTAAACTAACTAAAATTTTTGCTACATCTCTAAAAGATATTATAAATTCTTTTAAATTATTTTCATTCCCATCTTCTTCTAATTCTTGAATCTTATCAATATTAGGAGCTATTTCTAATAATTTACTTACTGCTTTAATATATTTATTTAAATACACTTCATAAGGTTCCATTATTACTTGATCTATATTGTCTGTTAACGAGAATAATTTAACAGCCTCATCAACAGTATTTTTGTTTGGAATATCATAACAAATAATATTACCATGAGGTTTTGTTTCAGATTCAACTCTATTAGTCCTTGAAAATGCTTGAATTAAACTATGATATTTCAACGGTTTATCTACATATAGTGTATTTAATCTTTTTGCATCAAAACCAGTTAATAACATATCTACAACAATTACTATATCTATTTCAGTATTTTTTATTTTTTTACATATATCTCTAAAATAAGAATCAAAATTATGAGTTGTGAAATTTGTTCCAAACATTTTGTTGTAATCTTTTATATATCTTTCTAGAGTGTCTCTTGAATGTTCTTCTTTTTTATCTAAATTTTCATTAGCACTATAAGTAAATATAGTTCCTATTTTTAAATCATGATTCAAACTTTTGAACTTATTATAGTATTTAATTAGAATTGGAATAGATGAAACAGCAAACAATGCATTGTATTTCCTATCTCTTGTTTTAATATTATGGTGATCTATAATATGTTGTGCTATTAAGGTAATTCTTTGATCATCCAGAAACACTTCATCAGTATCAATTCCTTCAACCATTTCATCATCATATTCATTTGTATTTGAACTTATAGTTTTAATGTAATCTACAGAGAATCCCAAAACATTGCCGTCTTTTATAGCATCTTTAATTAAATATGTATGTAAACATTTTTCAAAAATATCAGCAGTACTTCTACCATCTTGACTTTTATTTTCTTTGAACCTAGGAGTTCCCGTAAAACCAAAATATTGAGCATTTGTAAAGGTATTAGCAATTTGTTTATGCATATCTCCGAATTGGCTTCTATGACATTCATCAATTATGAATATAGTCTTTTTATCTTTATATTTTTCCATTACACTCGCATATCTCGGATTTGAACAAGCATTTGCCATTTTTTGGATTGTAGTTATTATTAGTGGCTTACTACTATCCTTTATTTGTTGAACTAATTTAAAAGTTTCGTTAGTCATATCAACACAACCAGGATCAAACTTATTAAATTCATCTAAAGTTTGTTTATCTAAGTCTTTTCTATCAACTAAAAAGAAAACTTGATTAATGCTTGGTTCTAAAGATAATATTTGACTTGTTTTAAACGAAGTAATCGTTTTACCGCTACCAGTTGTATGCCAAATGTAACCATTATTATTAGTATTAGTTGCTCTATCAACAATATTTTCTACCGCATAAACTTGATATGGGCGCATTACTAATAATAATTTTTCCGTTTCATTTATTATCATATATCTGGCAATCATTTTTGCTACATGACATCTTTCTAAAAAGAAAGTACAAAATTGCTCTAAATTAGTTATTCTATCATTATTAACATCGGTCCAGTAAAATGTAAATCCATAATTTAATTCTTGATCTCCATTAGCAAAATATTTAGTATCAATTCCATTACTTATTATAAATAATTGAATATATCTATATAACCCAGTAAAAGAATGACTTTTATATCTTTTAATTTGATCAAAAGCTTCTTTCATGTCTATACCTCTTCTTTTTAATTCTATTTGAACGAGAGGTAATCCATTTATTAAAATCGTTACATCATATCTATTAGTATATTTTCCTTCTACCGTCGTTTGATGAGTTATCTGAAATAAATTCTTACACCATTCTTTTGTATTGAATAATTCTATATAAACAACAGTTCCATCATCACGAACTATATCTTGCTTTTGTCTTAATTCTTTTGCACTTTGGAAAATACTTTTACCTGATATTTTTATCATTAATTTTTCAAACTCTTTATCTGATAAATCTTTTCCTTGCAATTCTACTTTATTATGCTTGTTAATTTGATTTCTAAAATTATTTTCTAAAGCAACTACATCATTTATTTCTACATATTCATACCCTTGCTTTTTTAATTGTTCTATCATTCTTAATTCTAACTTTGCTTCGCTTTCATAAACTGCCATTAATACTCACCTTGTATAATATAATCAGTTCTTATTTAAAGGACTGATTATATTATATCCTTTCTTTTATTTTTTTAAATTTTTGATATAATATGTTCCGACACTGTGGACTTTTCTGACTCACCTTATAGCTTAGACTATTCTATTTGAGACTAATGCCACAGTTTTATTTTTAATTGGTTATAAGTTGGATAAGGCTTAGACTTTTTATCTCCAACAAGGTTACAAGAAATAAAACTATGTGGAACACAGTTGTCAAAAATTTCTTTAAATTGGAGTTGGTTTTATGTACTATATTGGTTTTGATATAGCTAAAGAAAATCATTATGCATCTATCGCTAATTCAAACGGCGAAGTAATTCAAGAAGCTTTTTTAGTTAAAAACTCTATTAATGGTTTTAACTTCTTTATGGACAAGTTGAAAGAGAAAAATATTAACATTTCTGACTGCTTAGTAGGTATGGAATCTACTGGTCATTATGGAGAAAATCTAATTCAATTTCTTCATAACAAAGGCTTTAATCTTGGGATTATCAATCCTATTCAAACCGATGCTCTTAGAAATAGTAATATCAGAAAAACTAAAACTGATAAAATTGATACATATTTAATTATTCAATCTCTTATGTTAAAACATTATACTCCTTTTGTTGCCAAAGATATTAAAATTTTGGAACTTAGAAGTTTGTGTAGGCATAGAGATGATATTCTTAAATATCGTACTAAATTAAAAGTCCGTTTAGTTACTTTTATTGATCAACTTTTTCCAGAATTAAATTTAATTTTTAATTCTATTCATTTAAAAAGTTGCTATGCTTTACTTTCTAAATATCCTAGTCCAAAAGATATTGCTTCTACACGTGTTGATGCTCTTGCTAACCTTTTATTTAAAGCTTCTAAAGGACATTTCTCTTTAGATAAGGCTCAAAAGTTAAAAGAACTAGCTAAATCTTCTATTGGTGTCAACAACTCCTCACTTTCTATTCAAATCAAACATTCTCTTAAACAAATTGAATTACTTGATAGTCAAATTAAGGAAATTGATTTTAAAATCAAAGAAATAATGGATGAGTTAAATTCTGTAATTTTAACTATTCCAGGTATTTCCTATACCTTAGGTGCTATCATTTTAAGTGAAATTGGCAACATAGACAAATTTGCTAGTCCTGCTAAATTACTTGCATTTGAAGGTTTAGACCCATCAGTTAAACAATCAGGTAATTTTAATGCTACAATCATTAAAATGTCAAAACGTGGTTCTAAGCTTCTTCGTTATGCAATGCTTCGAGCTTCTGGACTCATAATTTGGAATTCAGAAACTTACAATACATATTATAACAGAAAACTTGCTCAAGGTAAAACTCATAATAATGCTGTTTGCCATGTTGCTCATAAACTCACTAGAGTAATATTTCATATGCTTAAAGAAAATGTTGAATTCAAAGAACAATTAGAAAATTAATTTTATGCCGAGAAAACTTTTTTACAAGCAAAGCAATATTTTTTACCTTAATGGAGTTTAATAATAATTATTTTCCTTTTTTGAAAATAATTATCACTTAAACGACTATAAAGCAATAAAAATATTTCTGCTTGTCAAAAAGGAAATTGGAATAAATTTAATTTTCGTATTTTGACCGAATTTTTTAAAAAATAAGCAACATTCGGTCTTTTCGTTGTGCCAACTTTTACTATTTCATATATATTTCACAAATGTTCAATTTTCTATTGACACATTATAGTTGGTCTCAATAAAAAAGTAATAAATTCTATATATTAATTATATCACAAAAATTATTTATTTTATTTACAATTAATAATAAAGAAAGTTTATATCTTCTCCATTTCCAAAAAATATTTCATCTCTTATTTAACAAATTACTATTATATCATATTTACTTTATTATCTTTCAAATTCATCATAGCAGTTATCATATATATCTTCTGGTAAATTAAATTTATATATACTATTTTCAATAGCATTCTTAAAATAACCAAACTTATTTTTAATATCATTACCATCTTCATCTTTAAAATTATTTGAAATAATTCTCGGAACAATATAATGTATCATTATCATAAGATTTCTATAAGAATTATCTTCTAATAATTTTTTAAACATATCATCATAAGAAAATATTTGACTATCTTCTTCATCTATATAATTTGTTTCTATTAATTCCAAAGTCAGCCTATTGTGTTCTTCCGGAACAAAAAAAGACGCTTTTGTTTTATCGTCTTTATCTATTTGTTTTTTAATATTTAGTTTATTAGTATTTATTTCCGTTGGTTCTTCCACACCTGGATTATCCAGATGTGGCTTTTCCATACCTGGATTGTTTTTTTCGTTTTTGTGTTCAATAAAATATGGTATTTCATATATTAAATAATTATATTCAAAATTACCTTTTTTACCTCTAACCTTTTCAATTTTTACATAATGATATTTTTGTAACTCTTTTAGTATTGATCTAATACCATCCCTACTTTCTTTACTAATGGCACATAATCCAGACAACGAATAATCCCAATCTTCTGGCAAACTAAGCATAAATGATAATAACCCTTTTGCTTTGTATGATAAATTTTTATCTTTCAAATGGTAGTTAGACATTACCGTATAATTTCTTGTTTTTTCTATTTTAAAAACAGACATATTTTCACCCCCATAATTCAATAAAAAAAGAATATAAAAATCAATTTATATCCTTTTTTTAATTACATAATTTTTCTAAACCTTATATTTTTACTATATTTATAGTATAAAAATTTGTATTTAATAATATCTATAGTCATTTTCGTTTTAGGGTTTCTTCGGTACTAGGACATGGTGGCACTGACCCAGGTGCGGTTAATGGAAATGTATATGAAAAAAATTTAACTTTAATGATTTCACAGTATATGTATGAACAGTTTCAAAAAAGAGGTATTCCCGTAACTTTAATTAGAAATACCGACGAAACTATATCACCAGATGAACGTGTTAAACGAATACTAGATGCTTATGGGGATAAATCAAATGTTGTTATTTTATCTAATCATATTAATTCAGCATCTAATTCAACTGCCGAGGGAGCAGAAGTAATTTATGCACTTCGGAACAATAGCACACTAGCTGAAAATGTTTTACAAGCAATTGAAAATGGAGGTCAAGTAGTAAGAAAATTTTATCAACGTCGTCTACCTAGCGATACATCTAAAGACTATTATTTTATTCATCGTAACACTGGTTCTAAAACACAACCTCTAATTATTGAATACGGTTTTATCAGTAATCCTGAAGATTTAGCGCGAATTCAAAACAATTATAAAACTTATGTTGATAATATTGTCGATGCTGTAATTGCAACAGCTAATGGAGAAACTGTTTTACCAGATGGTGAAGATGTTTATATCGTTAAAGCTGGGGATAATCTATATAGTATTGCTCAAAAATTTGGGACAACTGTTGATGCGATTAAAAAGTTAAATAATTTAACTAGTAACACTCTTTCGATTGGGCAAGTTCTTCGCATTCCAAGCAGTGGTTCTAGTAGTGAACCAGAAACAGGCACAACAACTTATACGGTTAAAGCTGGGGATACTTTATATGGTATAGCTAATAGATTTGGCACAACTGTTGATGCGATTAAATCTTTAAATAATTTAACTAGTAATACGCTTTCGATTGGGCAAACGCTTAAAATACCAAGCTCTAGTTCTGGTTCAGGTACTGGTTCTAATACTGGTTCTAATACTGGTTCAGGTACTGGTTCTAATACTGGTTCGGGAACAACAACTTATACTGTTAAAGCTGGGGATACTTTATATGGTATAGCTAATAGATTTGGCACAACTGTTGATGCGATTAAATCTTTAAATAATTTAACTAGTAATACGCTTTCGATTGGGCAAACACTTAAAATACCAAGCTCTAGTTCTGGTTCAGGAACTGGTTCTAATACTGGTTCGGAAACAACAACGACTTATACCGTCAAAGCTGGGGACACTTTATGGAATATTGCTAATAGATTTGGCACAACTGTTGATGCCATTAAATCTTTAAATAATTTAACTAGCAATTCCTTATCAATTGGACAGATACTTAAAATTCCAACTAGTTCATCTAGTAATACTATAAACTATACAGTGAAAGCCGGCGACAGTTTATGGGCTATTGCAAGAACGTTTAATACAACAGTAAATGAAATTAAAAATTTAAATAATTTAACCAGTGATGTCTTATCAATTGGGCAAGTCCTTCGTATTCCAAATTAAAACAGAGCTAAAAACTCTGTCTTTTTTGCAGTAATAAATATTAATCAAACAAACCTTGACGGTATAATATCTTCTACACTGGCATTAACGTATTTCCTTGCTTTGCAAATTAAACAATTTTGTTAATTTTAAAACTTATTGGAGAAATAGCTATTGTTTGAGTCCAAGGAACTTCATTAGACGGCTTAATTCCATAAAAATAACAAATAAAAGCTGAAACATTAACACCACTAGTAACACAAATGATTGTATCATCATTTTTATAATTTTTAACTATATCGTCAATAGCTGCCATATTTCTAATTAATAAATCTTTCCAATGTTCATTTGGCATTATTTCATTAAATCTATCATCTGTAATAATTGGTACATTATGATATTTATTAATTATTTCAGCTGTACGCATACATCTTTTATACGGTGACGAATAAATAGCGGTTACTTTTAAATTTTTACTTCTTTTAGCAAGTATTTCAGCTTCTACTACTCCACTTTCAGTTATATCATCTTCTTTACGTTTTGGATTTTCCCACGCTAATTTAGAGTTGTTTTTTCTTTCGGCGTGATGCATATAAATTATATTCATACTTTTCCCCCTTGTAAACAGTATATATTAATATCATTTTATATTCTTTTCCCAGACTGTTCTAATTGCTTTTAACGACAAAGTAGATAGCGCAAAACCAATTACTGGAACTAAAAAGGTTAAAAATACATAATCATATCTTCTAATTAAATCTGAATAAATAACAACAACAATATAAGTTAATAACATAATACATATTTTTCTTGTCAAGCTGGTTTCCCAGCGTTTATCAAGTTCAACTCTTTTATTTCTTTCTTCAATTGCTTTAATTCTTGTTTCCAAATCCTTTTTTTATTTTCCTTTCTATTTAAACAATTTAAATATATTAAAACTTGTTTTCTTATAAACTTTATTGTATAAAGCTTTTTTGGGTTTTAAAATTCCCATACCTTTTTTACCATACAAAGGATTTAACGAAGATTTAACTTTTCTTTTTAATTTGCCAGTTGTCCTAGCTTTAATACTTCTTTTTAAACTAGGTTTGCGAAATCCATATTTCATAAATCAACTTCTTTCTAACGACAATGCGAAATGTTTTCTAAATCTTTGTTCTGAAGATGAGAGATTATTTCTGCACTTATTTCATCAGGTGTTTTTCCATTAGTATATTCTGTTATAGTTGCCAGTTCATAGTTGCAAGGCATTTCGACAAAATGTTTATTTGTTTGATACTTATCACTATTTGGTTCAATTCCTTTAAGCTCACTTAATTTTCTTAAAGAAACTTCTTTATCTTCACTAGGCATTAGTAAAACAACATTATCAAATTTATTTATTAAACTTTTTATTTCCATAAACATTATAGGGTCTTCATAAACCGAATGACCTGCGCCAAAATCAATAACCGTCGGAGTTTCTATTCCGGTTAAAACTGAACTGGTTAAAAAAAATTCAAATTCTTTAAAACTATTAAATTTATCTCTTTGCTGATATAAAGGCTGAAGCATTTCTTTATTATCAAGTGAAACTCTAGGCATATCAAGCTCACTAGATAAACTTCTACCAACCGTTGTTTTCCCAGCTCCCATTGGACCAATTAATAAAATAGAATTTTTTAAAACATCTTCATTTACTGGTTTATTTACTAAAGTTTCAGCCACATTAATTTTTCTATAAGTAGCTAATACTTCTTTTCCTATTTCACTAAAAGAGCGCTCATCTGCCTTATATTTAGACATATATCCTTCAATAATTTCGGGCGGAATATTTTTTATATCTTTAACTAAAATATTTTTTAAAGCTTCAAGTTTTTCTTCTTTTAACTTACTAAATAACAAAGATTTTTCTTCAAGACTAGAAGCAAGTTCAGGATAAGTTTCACAAATACTAGTTAAACCCGATTTCAAAAAATATTCCTCATCAGGATTTATCATTTGTAACATAATATACTTTTCATATGTTCCAATTAAATCTTCTTTAGCGATTGGTTTAAAATTTTCATCCATTAACTTTCCTATTTCATTAACCTTATCTAGCAAATTAGGATGGAGAAACAAAAGATGTTCAAAAGCAGCATAATTTAAAGGTATGTTATCTCTTTTTATTTTTTCTACTTTTTTAGCCAACAAATCACTATCATCAACTGGAATATTATGCGGTTTATCTGGATAATGATATATTTTAATTACACCTTTTTGTTCTAGTTTAATTATTTCTTGATAAACATTTTCAATTCTTTCCTCTTTTAATATATCAACGCCTTCACTTGATACAACTTCTGAAAATCCTGTATTAATATCTTTAAAAGTACTGTCATCGATAGTATAAATTGAAGCTGAATTACTAAACATTGCTTCAAAACCATTAGGTACTCTTTCAACCAACTGCCAAGGCTCATTATTTGTTCTAAATAAAGAATAAGTCATATCACCGCCAGCTCTTCCAGAAAATACAATCGTTAATTCTTTATAAGGAGTTGCATATACATAAGTCCCGTGCGTACTTTTATGAGGTTCAAGCCTTTTAAGTCCAGAAACACTACTACCATGATATAAATAACTCATCTTACCACCCACCTTATAATCATTTTACAACAAAATGGAAAAACTAGCAATATTTAAAATAATTTGATAGTGTAAAATGGTTTCGGATGCACAAAAAAGGAAAAACCTGTTATAATACCTTACACTTTTTCATTGATATTATTTACTTTTTCGTGTAATATTATTAGAATAGAGGTGATGGTCAATGGGAGAAAAAATAATAAGTTTCCAAAAGGCTTTTTTAAGCAACCAAGACCAACCATTTCTACAGAAAAAGCTCTTAAAGATGTTATTCCAGTGAAATGGAATTTTAACAAAGAAAAAAATAAAAAAGTTATTTTAATTTCTTCAAAAGAAAAAGGTATTATAAGATAGTTAATTTAGTTATCTTTTCTTTAAGCAAAATAGTTCTCCAATATTAAAAAAACATACATTAACGCTATAAAAGACCTTCGTCTTATTAATTAAGCATACAATAATTATTTGACCTTCAAATAAAAATATACTATTATTAAAACGCATAAGCAATTATATAACTGGTTGCATAGTGAAGATAAATCGACGAACTTATAAGTCTATTTGGTGATTAAGGAACCTTATTATATATAGGGTTTCTTTCTTTTAATTTAGGCATTATAAAATGAACAAAGACTCTGAAATAAATGATACTAATTTAGGAATTATTTTTCAAAAGCATACAAAAACCATTGAAAAATCAATGGTTATTTTCATTTGGTGCGAGGAACGGGATTTGAACCCGCACAAAGTCTCCTTCACTACCCCCTCAAAGTAGCGCGTCTACCGATTCCGCCATCCTCGCAGATAATAGTTATCAAAAGATAACTATTCAAATTCTCCAGTCCAATTATTAATTGAACCTAAATCGTAAACTTTTTGATAGCCCATACTAATTAGTTTATTAGCCGCCTCTTTTGACCTTGAACCACTTCGGCAATAAACAATAATTGCCTGGTCTTTATCTAAAGAAATCGTCTCTATTTGGTCGAGCGGTAAATTAGTAGCTTCTTTAATATGCTTTTCCATATATTCTGAATTAGTCCTTACATCAACTATTTCAGCGCCTTCATTAATTAACGCTTCTGCTTCTTCTCCAGTTATTTTAATATAATTAGCCTTACCATTATCACTTGTTAGCATTGTAATTACTAAAATAGCTAAAATTAATATAACAATAGTTATAATATAAATCATTTTTTTTGACATAATTACCCCCTTAAGGCTTTAAACATTTTCTTCCATAAATCTTTTGAAGAATAGTTTAAAATACCTACTTTATAAATTTTAAGTCCATATTTAATTAATAGCGCCACAACAACTATCATAATTAAAATCGAAATAACAAATTCAAATATTCCAATTTGCCCAAGAACCAAAAGTGATGGCGCCAGTATTGCCGAAATAAATGGGAAGAAAGCTAAAATCTTAATAAATAATGAACCTTCAAATACTCCAGCCATAATTGCCAAATAATAACCAATTAAAGAAACTATCATAATCGGCGTTTGTAGTTGCTGAAAGTCTTCAATATTTGTCGTCATTGAAGCTAAAACGCCAGCTAATAATGAATAAGCTACAAAGGTAACTAACATTAAAATAATTACAAGTGGAATTATATAAACAAGATTATTTACGATATCACTAGTTAAAACCTCGTTTATCACACTGCTTATATCAATACCGGCACTACTACCTAATTCTGAAATATCAGTCGTACCACCTAAAATAATTCGGCTTAAAAGTCCAATGCCCACAAAAATAATTAATAAAGCACCTTGAAGTAAAACAAATAAATTACTAGCAATAACTTTAGAAAAGAAATGAACTTTTGGAGAAACACTAGAAATAATAATTTCCATTCCTCTAGTTGTTTTTTCATCATTAACTTCAGCGCCAACCATTTGTACTAAAAATAACGATAAAATGAAAAATGGTAAGATAACAAATGGAAAGACTGTCGACATAATCATTTGCGTGCCTTCTTCTTCACCTTTTTTCGTCTCATCTAAAATAACTCTTTCAACATCAACTGATTTTGATATTTTAGCTAGTTCTGCCTGGTCGATATTACTTTGAGCTAAAGCAATATTTTGTTTCGCATTATTAATTATACCATTAAACTGGGCGAAATCATAGCTACTAATATAACCATCAGATACTAATTTAGCTTTAAGCGTATTTTCTGTATCAGGAGTTATAACTAAATACCACGCATCTTTATTTTTTTTATCAGCAAAAATTTCATCCTCACTTTTATTGGTTTTCTTTAACTCAAACACTTGCTGTTCATCATCTAATATCTTCGTATAACTTTCGTTTTGAGCATTCAAGACTTCATAAGTTATATTCGTTTGGTCGTTGACATAAATAATTTGATTTTCATTAAAATCACCGCCAAATAATTTAATAATACTATCAATATTAAATAAACATAAAATGACGATTAAAATTAAAATATTAGCCACTAAAAACCATTTGGTTTTAACCTTACGTTTTAAACTTTCTAAAGTTAAAAATTTTAATTTACTAGTCATAAGTTTCACCAACTTTCGCGATAAATATTTCATTTAAACTTGGTTCTTCGACACTAAATTTGGTTATATTATGACCTGACTTAACGATTTCAAATACCTTATCGGCCACACTTAAATCAGCAATTTTGACTTCATATTCTAATCCTTGTTTTTCTATGCCGACAACTCCATCAATATGTTCGATTTCACTAACATCAATGTCACCTTTAATAATAATATTTTTCTTCCGATATTCTTTTTTAATATCAACAAGATTACCACTTAAAACATCAGTCCCATTTTTCAAAATAAGCAGTTTCTTACAGAATAGTTCAACATGCTCCATTCGATGGGAAGAAAAGATGATAATACTTCCGTTTTCAGCCATTTCCGTTATTTGTTTTTTAAATAACTCAACATTAAAGGGGTCAAGACCCGAAAAAGGTTCATCGAGAATTAATAATTTAGGGTCATTTAAAATTGAAACAATAAACTGAATTTTCTGCTGATTACCTTTAGAAAGCTCTTTAATTTTTTTATCTTTATAATTACTAATACCAAATTTATCTAATAAAGAATCTAATTTTTTTAAAATATCATCTTTCTTCATGCCTTTTAAAGTACCATAATAAATTGCCTGCTCACGAACGGTCATCTTTGTAAGTAAACTACGTTCTTCCGTTAAAAAACCGATTTTATCGGTTACACTATAATCTATTTTTTTACCATCTAAAGCAACAGTACCACTAGTTGGTTCTAAAAGGCCAATAATCATCCTAAAAGTTGTCGTTTTACCAGCTCCATTAACGCCTAATAGTCCAAATATTTCACCAGGTTTTACCGAAAAGGATAAATTATTAACGGCTAAAAAATCGCCATAATATTTAGTTATATTTTTTACTTCAAGCATTCAATCACCCTATCAATCTAATTATATCATTGTACGTTATCAAAATCATTAATGCCATTAAAAGGAAAAAGCCAATGGAATGAATCGTATTTTCAAGTTTAGGGTCAACTGGTCTTCCCTTAATTTTCTCAATGATTAGGAATAATATTCTGCCACCATCAAATGCAGGTATTGGTAAAAAGTTAATAAAGCCAACATTTAAACTAATAAACGCAGTTAAATAAACTAAATTAATAAACCCTGCGCTAGCAGCTTCCCCAACAACACTATATATGCCAACTGGCCCAGCAAGAGATGATACTGATAACTGACCTGTTACTAAATAGAAAATAACGAAAATCATTTGATGAATTAAACTAAATGTTTTGGTAAAAGCATATTCTATAGCTGGTAAAATACCACGTTCAATTTCATCAGTTATTTGAAAGCCATATTTATAACTTTCTTCGCCATTTTCTTTAACTAGTTTTGGTTTTAAAGTAATAGTTTTAATTTCACCGTCACGGTTAACTTCTGCCGTTATTTTCTCACCCGCATGAACTTGTAATTGTAAGGTTAATTTATCACTTGTATTCGCACTTTTGCCATTAATAGTTACAAATTCATCACCAGTCTGCAAGCCTGATGTACTAGCTGGATATCCTTCTTCGATATTGCCAACAATAGCTTTATTTTGCGGTGCTCCAGTAACTAAAGCAACGATAAAAAGTAAAACAATAGCTAAAATAAAGTTCATCATAATTCCGGCGATAACTGTCATAAACTTTTGACTAAATTTTTTCGTTCCAAACTTTTTATCTTTAGGGATATTTTCATCATCCTCTATTTCTTCACCAGCCATTTGGACAAAACCACCAATTGGAAACAATCTCAAACAGTAATCAGTTTCATCGTTTTTACGATTCCATTTAAAGAGTCTTGGACCCATACCAATCGAAAACTCATAAACATAAATACCTGATTTTTTAGCAAAGATAAAATGTCCTAGTTCATGAATAAAAACAATTATACCTAAAATGATAATAAAATAAATGATTGTCATAAACGCCTCCTATAGTATATTTACAAAAAACATAAAACTAAGCATAACAAAAATCATACTATCAAGGCGGTCTAAAACCCCACCATGACCGGGAATTAAGTTAGAAAAATCTTTCTTACCAAAATACCTTTTGATAGCTGAAAATACTAAATCACCAAATTGACCCATTAGTGATAAGAATAATGTTACAATTACTAATAATTTTTTAGAAACTTCTGGGTCTACACATGTATAGTAAAACATTGAACAAGCAAAAACAGCAAGGACTGTTCCGCCAATTAAACCTTCCCAAGTTTTTTTAGGAGAAATTTCTGGTAGTAGCTTATGTTTACCAATAAGTAAACCTGTAACATAAGCAAAAATATCAGTAATAATTGGAATAGATATTAAATAAACAAAGATATCTAATCCCATTTGTCTAACGGTTATAAATAATGATAAAGAAATACCTAAAAATAATAAACCGCCAATCAAATAAAAGGCATCATTAGTACTATATTTTTTTATATCGTGATATAAAACTGTCGGTAATAAAAACAAAATAACTAATGCCGAAAGCAAACGATAATCTAAAGCATAAATTTCATTACCACTATTAATACCATTTAATACTAAAAGGGTCATAAAAATATAGGCTATAAGCCTAATAAATGATGGAATCGGCTTTTTACTAGCTTTAATATCTAAAAATTCTTTTAACCCAAGCATTGCCACTAAATAAAGGCCAACATTAAACCAAGCACCACCTTTAATAACTAGCGGTACTAAAATAATAATTAAAACAATTGCACTAAATATTCTAGTTTTCATAATCTATACCTCCAAATCTTCGGTCACGCCTACTATATTCAATGATGGCTTTATCAAAATCATTTTCTTTAAAATCAGGGAAATAAGTTTTGGTAAAATAAAGTTCAGCGTATGAAAGTTGCCAAAGCATAAAATTACTAAGGCGCTGCTCACCGCCCGTTCTAATTAACAAATCAACAGGTGGCAGTTCTTGATACAAATATTTATTAAACATTTCTTCATCAAGTTTATCGATATTTAATTTACCATTATTAACATCATTAACTATTTTTTTGGCTGCATCAATTATTTCCGCGTGTGAACCATAACCAAAACACATATTAAAAGTTTTACCTTCATAATCTTTTGTTTCATTAACTATTTTATCCATTGTATTAATGACTTTATCGGATAAATTTTCTAATCTTCCAGAAAAAACAGCTTTTATTTTTTCTTCGTGACAAAATACTAATATTTCTTTTAATTTGTCCGTAAGTAAACTCATAATATAAGCTACTTCGGCTTTACTTCTTTTAAAGTTTTCAGTTGAAAATAAATAAGCACTAATATGCGTTATTCCTCTATTAAAAATATATTTTGTAAGGTTTTTTAAATTCAAAAAACCTTCTTTATGCCCATCACTACGGCTTAAGCCCCTATTAGTGGCCCAGCGTCCATTACCATCAACGATAATTGCTACATGACTAGGCAATTTTACTTTTGTATAATCCATTTTTACACCCTCACTATCTATATCCTACAAACTATTAAAAGCATTAAGACAATTGCTTTTAGAAGTAATAGTTTCATTTATTGTTACACTTTTAGCCGTTAAATTTTTAGTAGCACATTTTTTTACATCATCATCCCAAATGGCTAATTTTACTTTACTTTGCTCATCAATACTAATCTTTCCCGCATCGGGATAATCCCCATCAATTTTTAAATTGTTTTTATCATCGGTTTCTAAATTGATTTCAATAGCTTTACCAAAATTATCACCACTGTTTTGATAATTCCGAATAGCCGTTACTAAACTATTAGCACTTTGTTCAAAGGCATCTGTTTTAGTTGTATCAATTATATTTAAAACAATTGGTGTGGTAATTAAAGCAATTATTGCGAGTATGGCAAGTATGGCTAAAAGTTCAATTAATGTAAATCCTCTTTTCATCTTATCACTATCCTTATAAACATTATAAACGATATCAAGAAAGATGTAAAGAAATATGAACAAAATGCCAAAATAAATTTTGACATTAGC
>CALVRT010000089.1 GCA_944358735.1 uncultured Bacilli bacterium
ATTCGTCCTTAGGGGATGTATAACTGTTTTTTGTTTATTTTGCCTGATTAGCTCAGTTGGTAGAGCGCGCGGCTGTTAACCGCTAGGTCGTAGGTTCGAGTCCTACACTGGGCGCCATCTTTTGATAAATAGTAGGTCGTAGGTATATTACCTACTAAGGCCTACTTTTTTAATATATTTAGGAGGGTATTATGCAAAAATTTACGAAAGAAATGGTTGATGATTATGCCGATAAACTATTAATTGGCTTAACCGAAGAAGAAAACAAAATGGTATTAGATGAATTTGAAATTATCGATAAAACAATTGATTTAATTAATGAAATTCCTAATATCGATAAAGTTGAACCTATGACGCATGCACTTGACGATTTTCAGTATGAATTGCGTGAAGATGTTGCCGAAGAATCAACACCGATTGATGATTTGCTAGCTAATTGTGATGACTTTTCTAATAGACAAGTTGAAGTACCAAGGGTGGTGGGATAATGAGTTATATGAATAAGAGTATTAAAGAACTTCACGAAGCTTTAAAAAATGGTGAAGTCACTAGCAAAGACCTTATTAAAGAATCTTTAGAAAAATCTCATAAATTGCAAGAAAAATGTAATGCGTTTGTGACAATTTTAGATGATGCAAAAGAGACTGAAGTAACTGATAGTTTACTTTCCGGTATTCCTTATGGTATTAAAGATAACTATAGTACTAAAGGAATTTTAAGCACTGGTTCATCAAACACTTTAAGAGATTATGTTCCATTTTTTACAGCCACCGCTATTAAAAATTTAGAAAGTCAAGGCGCAGTAGCTGTTAATAAAACCGTATTAGATGAATTTGGTATGGGAGGAACAGGAACGACCGGTCATACGGGGACTGTTAAAAATCCTTGGGATAGAAGCCGAATGTGTGCGGGTTCATCAGCAGGTAGTGCTGCGGCAGTAGCTGCTGGAGTTTATCCTTATGCAACTGGTAGTGATACCGGGGACTCTATTAGAAAACCAGCCGCTTACTGCGGAATTGTCGGTTATAAGCCAACTTATGGAATGATTTCCAGATATGGATTATTCCCTTTTGCTAGCAGTTTAGACCACTGCGGAGTTTTAGCACGAAGTGTTGAAGATGCGGCTATTGTCACTGATGCGATGAAAGGTATCGATAAAAATGATATGACGACTTGGGATTCTAAAGATGTTCATTTATTAGAAGCTTTAACTGGTAAAGTAAAAGGTAAAAGACTTTGTTATATTAAAGAGCTTTGTGACATTAAAAACTATCCCAATGCAACTAGCGAATTAAAAGAACATTTAGAAAACTTTAATAAAACGTTAGAACTTTGTAAAAGCCTTGGAATGGAAGTGACGGAAGAATCTGTAGATAGTACACTTTTAAATGCTAGTCCATCAGTATATGTTGTTATTTCTTGTGCGGAAGCAACCAGTAATATGTCTAATTTGACCGGCTTTATTTTTGGACCTAGAGGTGAAGGCGATTCTTGGGATGAGTCAATGAAAAACTATAGAACTAAAGGCTTTTCTCCACTTATTAAAAGACGTTTTGTTATTGGTTCTTATGTACTTCAAGCTCAAAACAAAGACCGTTATTTTCATAATGCCCAAAGAGTTAGAAGATTACTAGTTGATAAATGGAAAGAATTATTTAAAAAATATGATGCCGTAATTTTACCAGTTAGTACTGGTCCGGCTAAACCACTTGAAGGCTCTAAAGATATTTTAGATAAAAATGAAAGTGCGTTAGAAGAACATTTACAAATTGGGAACTATGGTGGTTTTCCATCAATCACAATTCCAAATGGCTTTATAAATAATCTACCAGTAGGTGTTAATATTACTGGTAATTGCTATGACGATGAAAATGTCTTAAATATTGCTTATGCACTAGAAAAAGAAATGCCATACAAAAATCAAATCGCAAAGGAGCGTGTTTATGAATAATTATCAAGTTTTAATTGGCCTTGAGATGCACTGTGAAATTAGTGAAACTAATAGTAAAGTTTTTTCAGGTGCTTCTAACAGTTACAGTGATGTGCCTAATTCTAATGTTAGACCGATTGATATGGCGTTTCCTGGTGTGTTACCAGTAGTAAATAAAGAAGCCGTTCGGAAAGCTTTAATGGCAAGTATTATTTTAGGGTGTAAACAGCCGGAATATATTTATTTTGAGAGAAAAAACTATTATTATCCAGACCTTCCTAAAGGCTTTCAAATCACTCAAGAAACTAAACCAGCGCCTGTAGGTATTTACGGGAAATTAGATTTTGAATGTGACGGGGAGATGAAAAGCGTCAGAATTAATAATTTACATTTAGAAGAAGATGCAGCCGCTAATGAACATTTACCTTCTGGAACGCTTGTTAACTATAACCGGGCGGGTGTCCCTCTACTTGAACTAGTTACCGAACCAGATTTGCATTCGGCTGATGAAGCAGTGGCTTTTTTAGAGACCATGCGTAGTATTTATCAGTATGCGGGGATTAGTGAAGCAGATAGTAAAAAAGGCCAAATTAGATGTGACGTCAACGTATCAATTATGGATAAAGATTTAGATGCTAGTAACCCTGATAATTGGGGAATTAAAGTTGAAATAAAAAATGTTAACTCTTTTGGCGGAGTAAGAGATGCCATTAATTATGAAATAAAAAGACAAATAGAGTTAAAAGAAGACGGTAAATACGATGAAATGCCTCAGCAAACTCGTCGCTGGGATGAAGAAAGCGGAACAACAATTTTTATGCGTGGTAAAGTAGATGCCATTGATTATAAATATTTTGTTGAACCAAATATTCCAAAATATAAGGTTTCAGATGAATGGCTTAAAAATATTAAGCAAGATATTCCACGCCTTGCTCATGAAAGAAAAGAAGAATACATAAATGAATATGGTATATCTAGTTATGATGCTGGAGTTTTGGTTAAAGAAAAAGCTATTTCTGATTTTTTTGAAGAAACAATTAATTTAGGTGCTGATGCCAAAAGTGCTTCTAACTGGGTTACAACTAATTTATTAGGTCATTTAAATAAAATGGAACTTACGATAAATGAAGCCAAGTTAACGCCTGAACATTTAGCTGAACTTATTAAAATGGTGGAAGATAAAGAAATATCTTCGCAACAAGCTAAAGGCGTATTTACCGAAAGTTTAGAAACCGGTAAATCTCCAAAACAAATTGCTGCTGATAAAGGTTTAAAACAAATTACTGATACTGGAGAAATAACAAAAATTGTTAACGAAGTTTTAGATGAAAATCCTAATATAATTGAGCAGTATAAAAATGGTAAAACCGCAATGGTTAATTATTTAGTGGGCCAAGTAATGAAAAAGACTGGTGGTAAAGCAAATCCAGGTCTTGCCCGTGATATTATGAGTACAGAAATTGAAAAGAGGTGAGAAGATGAGTAATAAATATAGAACGCAGTACAATAATGAACTTTCGGAAGAGAGTATCGGCAAAAAAGTAAAAGTGTGTGGCTTTGTCGAAAACATAAGAGACCATGGTGGCGTTATCTTTGTCGATGTTCGTGATGAAACGGAAACAGTTCAAGTTGTAAGTAACGATGATAGTATTTTTGAAGGGCTTACAAAAGAATCAGCAGTTACTTTAGAAGGCGTTGTTAGAATGCGTGATGAAGAAAACTTTAATCCAAAAATTAAAACAGGAACAATTGAAGTCTTAATAGATACATTTGAAGTTTTAGGCCGGGCTAATAATGAACTCCCGTTTGAGGTTATTACTTCAACTAACGTTAATGAAGAAACTCGTCTTAAATATCGTTATTTAGATTTAAGAAATAAAAAAGTGCACGATAACATTAAATTTAGAAGCGAAGTTATTAAATTCTTAAGACATAAAATGGATGATTTAGGGTTTACCGAGATTCAAACGCCAATTTTAACGGCTTCTTCTCCTGAAGGAGCGAGAGACTATATTGTTCCTTCAAGAAAATATCACGGAAAATTTTATGCGCTACCGCAAGCACCACAACAATATAAACAACTTTTAATGGTATCTGGCTTTGATAAGTATTATCAAATCGCTCCTTGTTTTCGTGATGAGGATGCTAGAGCTGACCGGTCGCCAGGAGAGTTTTATCAATTAGACTTTGAAATGGCTTTTGCGACAGCCGAAGATGTTTATGAAGTGGCCGAAGATGTAATGTATGATACTTTTACCAAATTTTCTAATAAAGAGGTTTCCCCTAAACCGTTTAGAAGAATTACTTATAAAGAGGCAATGTTTAAATATGGAACTGATAAACCAGATTTACGAAATCCTTTAGAAATTATCGATTTAAGTGAAGAATTTAAAAATACAACTTTTAAACCATTTAATGGAGCAATTGTTCGGGCAATTAAAGTTGATGATATTGCTGATAAGTCAAATTCTTGGTTTAATGAGATAGTGGCTTTTGCTAATTCTATTGGAATGCCAGGTATTGGTTATATTAGTGTTATGGATGATATGAGTTTTAAAGGCCCAATTGATAAGTTCTTAAGTGCCGAAGAAAGAGACGCTTTAATTAAAAAAGCTGACTTAAAAAAGGGTAGTGTTTTATTCTTTATTGCTAATAAAAAAGAAAGTGTTGCTGCCACATTTGCTGGGCAAATTAGAACTGAATTAGGGGAAAAGTTAGACTTAATCGATAATAATAAATTTGAATTTTGCTTTATCGTTGATTTCCCAATGTATGAATATAGCCCAGAAGAAAAGAGATATGTCTTTACACATAATCCGTTTAGTATGCCACAAGGTGGACTTGATGCTTTATTAAATGAAAAGACTGAAGATATTTTAGCTTATCAATATGACATTGTTTGTAATGGAGTTGAACTTTCATCAGGTGCGGTTCGTAATCACGACATTAAAATAATGGAAAAAGCTTTTGAAATTGCTGGTTATACTAAAGAAGATTTAAAAAATAGATTTAAAGCTTTATATACAGCCTTTCATTATGGCGCACCACCACACGCTGGTATTGCTCCAGGCATTGACCGGATGATTATGTTACTTCGTGATGAAAGCAATATTCGGGAAATTATTCCATTTCCAATGAACAGTTCGGCTTATGACCCACTTATGGATGCTCCAGCGGAAGTAAGTGAAAAACAACTTCGGGAAGTACATATTAAAGTTAGATGATTACTTTAAATTCTTGTCCTGAAAACGAATATTTTGAAGTTAAAGAACTTTGGTTTTACTATGATGAATCTTTAAAGTTTGCTTCTTTGGGTCTTACTGAAGGTTGCACCGTTTTAGTTAAAAATAAAACTGAAAGAAATGTTCTTATTGAAACAAATATTTCAGATGTTTTATTAACTAAAGAAGAAGCTTTAAATGTTAATGGTGATATTAAAGTTAAAAAACAAACAAAAAGAAAGCGTTAATTCATTAAGGATTAACGCTTTTGCATATATTGACAAATTGTAAAAAAAGTGTATAATAACAATTACTTTTTCAAAAAAACATTAGTTCTATTGTTTTTGTCAAAAGAAAAAGTTATAATTAAATTGGAAATAACCTCCATAAATCGCTATTTTTTGCTATAGTGTCGTGGTATATTCCAAATAGAGTAACTTTGAGCGATGGAAAGTCATCGACCATCGCCGGACGAAAGTCTTAAGTGTAGAATTGGGGCAACCCTTTTCGATGGGATGCTGGAAGTGATGCCCAGCCAAGTTACTCAATGGTCTGCCTTTTGGCAGGCCTATTTTATTAGAAGGTGTTAGATATGGGTAAAAACAATCAGAGATTTGAATATATTGGAAAATTAAATCCAGCTATAGCTGAAAGATGGAATTTAAAAGAGCATACAAATAAACCAATTGTTATTTACAATATTGTTAGGCGGCATATTGTAAAAAGACATCTGAAAGATTTTGGTAGTGAAGAAGAAATTGATTATGTATGGTCAAAGTTAAGGTCTATTATAAAAAAGCCAGATGAAGTTTTTTATAATTCTTCTACAAAGGGATTAGAGTATTATAAAAAAATAAATGATATGATTATTGTTGCTGTAAGAATTGATTTTGGCGAAACATTGAAAATAATGAGTTTTTACCCAGCAAATCAAAATAAATTGAATAATCGACGCAATAAAGAAGAACAAATGATAATTAATGGAGAAATAGATGATATTCTTATTTGAAAAATCCTAGGCTTAATTGCCTAGGTGTTTTTTATGAAAACAAGACTAAAAATAAGACCAAAAATTTTCAAGTCATACAAAAACCGTTGATTTTCAACGGATTATTTCATAATGGCGGAGTAGGAGGGATTTGAACCCTCGCGCCAGTTGCCCGACCTACACCCTTAGCAGGGGCGCCTCTTCAGCCTCTTGAGTACTACTCCAAACGCTTACAAATAACATTTTACCGAAAAATATTATCAATGTCAAGCTTATTAGTTAATTAATTTTCTTTATTTAAGTGCTTGACAAATATGAAAATATATTGTAATATTGTATTAGTTAAGCAACACAAAGGCGGTGATAATAGATTGAAGTTTGATAGCGGAGTGCCAATATACTTACAAATAATGGAAAAAATTAAATTAGATATTATTATTGGTAAATATAAACTTGGTGATAGATTACCATCAGTTAGGGAACTTGCCGCTTTATATAAAGTAAATCCCAATACTGTGCAAAAGGCTTTAAGTTTACTGGAGGAAGAAAAACTTATTTATACGGAAAGAACAACTGGAAAATTTATCACCGATGATAAAAATAAAATTTTAGCCACTCGTAAGGAATTAGCTAATAATTTAACAACTGATTATGTTAAAGCAATGAAAAATCTTAATTTAACAACTAAAGAAATAATAAAATATATTGAAGGGTGTGAGTAAATGTTATTAACTTGTAAAAACATTGATATGAAATTTGGTGACAAACGGGTTCTATCAGATGTTAATTTGAATATTGAAAAAGGAAAAATAATTGGTTTTTTAGGTAAAAATGGTAGTGGTAAAACCACATTAATTAAAATAATTAATGGTTTATTATCACCAGTAAATGGTGAGATTTTAGTAAATGATGAAAAGGTTGGTGTAGAGAGTAAAAAAGTTATTTCTTATTTACCAGAAAGAACTTATTTAACGATGAATTTAAAAGTTCGAGAGTTTATCGATTATTTTGCTACCTTTTATGAAGATTTTGATAAAGATAAAGCTTATAATTTACTTGCTGATTTAAAAATAGATGCTGAAGAAAAATTATCTAATTTATCTAAAGGAACAAAAGAAAAAGTTAGCTTAATTTTAGTTATGTCAAGAAAGGCTTCGCTTTATATTTTAGATGAACCAATGGGTGGGGTAGACCCAGCTACCCGTGATTACATATTAGATACAATTTTAAATAATTTTAATGATGATGCAAGTATTATTATCTCAACTCATTTAATTAGTGATGTTGAAAAAATACTAGATGAAGTAATTTTTATCGATGAAGGCAAAATTATTAAACACGAGAGTGCCGATAAATTAAGAAGTGAAAATAATAAGTCAATCGATGAAATATTTAGGGAGGAATTTAAATGCTAGGAAAACTATTAAAATACGATATAAAATGGCAAGCTAAACGTTTAGTTCCATTATATTTAATAATGCTTGGTAGCGCTGCTGCTATTAGAATTATTGATTTATTTAGAGATACTTTTAGTTTTCTTAATATTTTCTATGGCTTATTAACGGTGGCGTTTATCTTTTTAATTATTATTGGGTTTATTTATATGGCTTTTACAAATATTAAAAGATACATTGATAGTTTATTTAAAGATGAAGGTTATCTAACGCATACTTTACCAGTAACTAAAAGCAATTTACTTTTGACAAAGTTTATAATGGCAGCCCTTACCTTTGCTTTCACTATTATTGTTATTATTTTAGCTATTTCTATAGCTTATATGAATAGTAATATTATAGATGGTTTAAATTATATATTAGATTATTTAAGTATGCAAGGAATTTTAAAACCATTAATATTATTTATGATACTTATGATATTTGAATATTTCTTCTATATGTTCTTAATTTTCACTAGCATTAGTATTGGTTATAGTAAAAATGGTAATAAAAATGTTAATTCTGTATTATGGGCGATTGTTATTTACTTTATCGTTCAAGCTATTAATTTAATTTATATGGGTATAATTTCCTTTATGCATCCAGAAGTCTTAACAGCAAATAATCCCGCAGTTGTGATTGATTTTTTAAGTAACTTTGTTCTTGGTTACCTTGTATTTGAAATTATTTATATAGGTGTTTTCTATTATATTAGTTATAACCGAATGAATAAACATTTAAATTTACCTTAAATGGCTTTTAAGCCATTTTTTTTAGGCTTTCATAGTTCATTTTATTTTAATGTCGCATATATAATTTTAGGAAGGAGAGAATTATGGAATTTAGGGGTATAGATGTATCAAAATGGCAAGGTGTTATTGACTGGAAAAAAGTTAAAAATAGTGGTACTGAATTTGCAATTGTCAGAATTGGTTACGGGATGTATGATAGTCAAAAAGATAGTCAATTTGAAAATAATTATGCCGGCTGCCTAGAAAATAATATTCCAGTTGGTGTTTATTTGTATTCATATGCCTTAAATACTGATGAAGCTAAAAAAGAAGCTGAAGTAGTTTTAAACTGGTTAAATGGGCGTAAGTTAAATTTACCAGTTTATATCGATATGGAAGATAAGTCCCAGCAAAATCTAGGTAAAGATACTTTAACTAATATAATTAATACTTTTTGTACTGAAATAGAAAAAGCTGGTTATTGGGCTGGAGTATATGCTAATAAATATTGGTTTACAAGTGTTTTGGATGGAGCATATCTTGGTGATAGATATACGTGCTGGGTTGCGCAGTATAATGATGTCAATACTTATCAAGGTAATTATGATATGTGGCAATATACATCCAGTGGTTCAGTAGATGGTATTGATGGTAGTGTTGATATGAATATTCTTTATCGGGATATTTTTACTGATGTAACTGGTAATGTCACAACTAATTTACCAGATTTAAGCAATTATAAAGGAACTTCAATAGTTGATGCTTTAAAACAAAATGGTGTTGATAGTTCATTTGAAAATAGAAAAAAATTATATAAAGAAGCTGGCTTTACTGATGAATACGAAGGAACGGCGATTCAGAATTTAAATTTACTTAATAAATTAAAAGGAACTGTTGATGTAACTAGTAATTATTATCCAATACCTGATTATACTGGTAATTCTTTAGTTGATGCTTTAAAAGATATTGGTGTTGATAGTTCATTTGCTTACCGAACTAAAATTGCGGCTAAAAATGGTATTAGTAATTATAAAGGTTCATCTTTACAAAATAATAAGTTATTAAAACTACTTAAAAAGGGTAAACTATTAAAAGTTTAGTCTTTTTTCTATTAAGAAAATATGTTATATTATTTGTAGGTGATATAAGTGATTTATAGTAATGAATTAATAGAATTATTA
>CALVRT010000090.1 GCA_944358735.1 uncultured Bacilli bacterium
TTATGTAGATAAACATATTAAAGAACCATTTAATGATAAAACAATAGGTATTGTGATTTGTAAGAAAGAAAATGAGTTTGTTATGGAATATTGTACTGACCCTAGAATATTTACAACAACTTATGAATTAGAAAAGAAAATTTAAAATAAAAACGCCTGTTATAGACGTTTTAAATTTGGTCGATGTACTCAAGTAATTTTAAGAACATCTTAATAAATTTCTTATCTAAACCAAGTTTAGCAAGTTTCCTTATTTCAATTCTCTTCTTCTTAATTTCTAAAGAACCAAATAAAATACTATCGATTTTTTCTTTCATTTCTGTTGATATTTGCAAATCGCTAATAATTTCTTCAATTTCTTTATTAATTAAGTGAACCGCATCTATTTCAATATCTTTACCTTTACAGCTAACCGTAAACTGACCTATCGTACTAACATCTGGAACTTCAACAATAAAGTCTGGTCCATCGACATAAGTTTTAAACGATACTTCATCGCGATTACTATAAACTTTAACATCATCAGTTCTTTTTGTATTCCTAAAAACAATTTTATAATTTCGCTTATCAGGGATAATTCCACTCTTACCTTCTTTAGCTCTAATAATAACACTATAATTGTTTGGTAAATAATTATATTCAATTTCGGTAAGTAAGTAAAAGTCTTTACGATATAAATCACTTTCGCCATCATCTTCAAATAATGTATAAGAATTACTCTTACCTGGGAAAATTTGAATTTCCATATCTTTAGGTGGCGTAGTATCATTTATATGCTCATTTTTACCCATTGGAATAATAGCGCCCGCTTTAGCAAATACCGGATATTCTTCATCTCTAAAGAATGACACATAATTCTTACCACCTGGGAATTTCTTACCTGTAACAAAATCATACCAAATACCTTCTGGCATATAGAAGTTATGAACCGAACGATTCATGACATAATCTTTTTGATTAATAATTGGGCAAACAAATAAAGCTCCACCAAAATAGTATTCATTACAATACAGAACATCATCATAAAGTTCAGGATTAGTATAATATAGTGGTTTAATAAGTGGCACGCCAAATTTATGATATTTGTAAACTTCACTATAAATATAAGGAATAAGTTTATGTCTTAACCTTAAATAATCACTAACTATTGTATAAGTTTTTATGCCCCAACGCCATGGTTCTCTTTTGTAATATTTTCCTTTATCTACCCCAAATTTTAATATTGGAGAAAAACAACCAAGCTGGACAAACCTTATATAAAGCTCATTATCTTCCGTTCCTTTATAATATCCTCCAATATCATGAGCCCACATATTAGCTCCAGTATTAAATGACTGAATATTAAATTTATTAACATCCCTTAAAGTTTTCCAACTAACTACTGTTTTACCTGAATATAAAACCGGATAACGATGAGGGGCTAAACAAAAGTTTTTAGCTAAAACCATTGGTCTTCTTTTATAGTCACGCATCATATCATAAAATTGATAATGTTTAAGTAAAGCGTCTTCGGCTAGTTTAGATTTTTTAAATGTATCGAGCCAATAAAAATCAACACCTAAATTATCAAGTGGATGAATAAATAATTTTAAATATGTATCTACTACTTTAGGGTCATAAACATTAAAGGGAATATGTCCATTTTCTTCAGTTAAATATTTTAATGCTTCATTATAATTATCATCAATATTATAAAAGCCTTCTGTCGGGTCAACATTAAGTCCCATCCGAATATTTTTACCATGCAAATAATTAATCATTGCTCCCGGATTTTTAAAATAATCATCATTAAAAGTAAAACCTGTTTTTAAATGCTTATCTTTTTCATAAAGACGTTTATGCCAATCTTTATCTAGTATAATAGTAGAAAGTGGAATGTTTTTACGCTCAAAATTATCGACTAATTCTTTAAGACTTAAATCATCATAATCATTATTACGACTCCACCAATTACCTAAAGCATATCTTGGGATTAAAGCCGGATAACCTGTAAGTCCATAATAATCGGTTAAAGCTTTTTCAAAATCTTTATTATACATAAATAGATAAATATCAACTTCTTCAGCCTCTCTCGGACTAACTGTACCATCTTCATTAAATATCTTATGTTTACTATCGTCAATACTAGCAATACCTTCAGCTGAATATAATCCATGTTCTTTTAAATTACCCTCATCAAGGGTTGTTGGTGGCGCTCCAAAATTACGAATTTCTGGGTGTCCATAATACCAATATCTATCAGTTCCAAGTAACTCTACTTTTAAATTAACAGCTGGATTTACTTTCGTTCCAGTAAAAACTTTTTCCTTTAAATAAGTTAAATGAAAATATTCAGTTTCTATTTCAATTGATGAAGTTCCTTCATTAACTTTAAATTTGGTTTTTGGAAAATCACGATACCAAACAAGTTCAGTAGGCGCATCAGTAAATACCCCACTCTTACTATATTCTAATCTAATAAGACGTGGTGATAAAACGGTAAAACGATAATTTCCACCACTTATAACATTATCGGCATTAGCTAAAGCTTTAGAAATATTTAGTTTAAACTGTTCACCTAAATTATACATTTTTATTCACCCCTTATATTTCTTCTATTTTCATAAAATTAGTATGTTTTACTTTCTTAAATGGAAAGCCACCAGTAATGATAACTTTATCACCAGAATTAAGATTTAAGACTTTTGTGGCAAATTGTTTAGCTTCAAGTGCTAATAAATCAAAGTCATTATCATCCATTTTAACTGGAAAAATACCAAAGTGTAAAGCTAAACTTTTAACGACACTAATATTTTGAGCCACCGCAATTATTGGACAAGGTGGTCTAAAACGACTCATACGTCTAGCTGTATAACCCGAATTAGTCATAACAATAATAGCTTTACATTCTAGTTCTCTAGCTCCTAAAACAACACTAGAAGAAATTGTATTGGTAATATTTTTAGCTTCTGTTTCTAAAGATGTTTCGAAAAAATACTCGTAATTAATATTTTCTTCAGCCGCCGCCATAACAGTTGCCATAGTTTTTACGGCTTCGGCTGGATGACTACCAATAGTTGTTTCCGCTGTCAGCATTATCGCATCAACACCTTCAGTGACTCCATTAGCAATATCTGATACTTCAGCTCGGTTAGGAACAATAGCGTCTTCCGTAAAACTAGTAAGTTCGGCACTGACAATACTTAACTTACCTTTCTTTTGACATTTAGCGACCATTTTATGTTTAATACTTGGTATTTGTTCCATATTCATTTCAACAGCTAAATCATTCCTAGATAAAATTAAGCCATCAGCAACTTCAATAATATTATCCATCTCTAAAACCGCATTTTTATTATCTATTTTAGCTAGTAACGCAATATGGTTATTGCCAAGCTCAATTAACAAATCATTAACTTCTAACACATCTTCACTACTAGACACATTAGAAACGCTTAAAAAATCAACACCAATTTTATGCGCAAATAAAATATCTTCTTTATCTTGTCTTGTTAAAAACTTTTTATTTAATGAAATGTTAGGAATATATATTTTAGAATTATCATTAACGGTTCCGCCTTTTATAACTTCACAAACAACATAATCCAAACCTTTTTCGACAACTTGCATTTCAACTTCGCCTTCCATTAATTTTATTAAAGTGCGAAATTTAAGATCATCAATCAAACCAGGATAATTAACACTAAAATGGGTCATATCGCCAAGCATTTCACTAATATAAATTCTTATTTTATCACCTTGTCTAAAGGTTGCTTTACCACCGATAAAACTACCAACTCTAAGGCAAGAACCTTCTAGGTCCATCATAACCCCAACGTTTGTCCCTAATTTTTGATTAATTTTATCAATAGTTAAAATTACTTCTTTACAAAAATCGTAATTAGCATAGCTCATATTAAAACGGACAACATCCGCTCCATTTTCGATAATTTGCTGAAGTATTTCTTCATCATAACTATTAGGACCGATAGTCGCAATTATTTTTGTTTTATTCATAACGTTGCCTCCCTTATTTTAATTATACCAAGTTTTAACTAAAAAATAAAATGATTTTAAAAAAAAATACTAAAATATAGTATTATTTTTCAAGATATTGTAAAGTATTAGTACTTACTTTATCTAGTTTTATTTCATCACCAGTTTCTTCACTAGTAAAGTAAAGAGTATCATCACTAATTGTAAAGGTAAAAGTTGTTTCATTATTACTATTAGTATTGTTATCATTATTATCAGTATTATCTTCATTATTAGTAATATCGTCAATAGTATCTTCTACCATACCATCATTATCAGATGCACTTTCATCATCAGCTGTAAAGGTGATAGTATCACCATCTTTTGTATAAGTACCAGTATATTCTCTAGTATCATCATAAACTAAAGCTAAAGACGCTGTATTATCATCGTTTAAAATAAGTTCAACAGTTCCAGTAGCTTCTTCATCACCATATGTTTCCATACCACTATAAGCACCTATTTCATCAAAGGTATTATCATTTACATCAGGTACAGTATCTTCTACTTCGTTTGGAATTGCTTCTTCTTCGTTGTCTAAAGTACTAGTATAAATGAAATAACCAAGCACCGCAATTATAGCAATTACTAATATAGCAATAATAATATTACGTGATGTATCATGTTTTTCTTCCATATTTTTCATTCCTTTCTATAAAACATTATTATTATGAACAAGATTTTAAAAAATATGACAAAAAAATTAAAAAAGCACGGCCAACCCGAGAAAAGCGACGAAATGAGGCTGGCCGTGGTATTTATACATTACTTTCAATATTTTCTAAAATATTAATTGTTTTAGAATTTTCTTTTAATTCATTT
>CALVRT010000091.1 GCA_944358735.1 uncultured Bacilli bacterium
ATAACATTAGATATGTATAAACGAACTTACAATAACTTAACCTTAGAAATTAACGAATTTAAAAGTAAAAAACAAGAATATGAAAAAGTTTTATACAATTTAGAAAACAGCCATGAAATAAATGATAGCTATTATCTAGATAAGATTAAAGAATTTTTAAAAATGAAAAATCCATCTCGCGCACTCATTAACACATTAATTGATAGAATTGAGATAGATGAAGAAAAAAATATCGATATATATTATAAATTTAAATTAATTTAAAATATTTTCTATTAATAAAACTTAGATAAATGAATAAAAATCATTTACAAGAACAATTGTTTGTGATATTATGATGTTGTAAAGGGGGAGAAAAAATGAATCAAGATAAAATACATTTAATAAATAAAATATTTAAAAATGAAACCATAAGAACTGTATGGGATAAAGAAGAAGAAAAATATTATATAAGTGTGGTTGATATTGTAAGAGTTCTTGTAGATAGTAAAGAACCCAGAAAATATTGGAATTAGTTAAAAAATAAACTAAAAAAAGAGGAGGAATTTGAAACGTCTAGTATTACTAGACAGTTGAAACTTAAAGCCTCTGATGGTAAATATCGTATGACAGATGTTGTTGATATTGAAGGCATGTTTCGAATTATTGAATCAGTTCCTAGTAAAAATGCTGAGCCAATAAAACAGTGGCTTGCTAAATTAGGCAAAGAAAGAATAGATGAAGTATTTGATCCATCAATTGCCGTCCAAAGGTCTATAGATTTATACCGGGCTAAAGGTTATGATGAAACGTGGATTACAAGAAGGGTTAAAGGTATTCAAGATAGAAAAAGCCTTACTGATGTTTGGAAAGACAGTGGAATTACTGAACCTAAAGAATATGCCATTTTAACTAATGAAATATATAAAGAATGGTCTAATATGACGGCCAAAGAATATAGAGAGTTCAAAGGCCTTAGAAAAGAATCGCTTAGGGATAATATGAGTAGAATGGAAGTAATACTAGCTGACTTAGGAGAAGAAGCAATAAAAGAGCTTGCTAAAGAACATAAACCTTTTGGTTTAAAACAAAACAAACAAATAGCCAAAATGGGTGGTAATACCGCTAAAGTTGCTAGAGAAGATTTAGAAAAGAAATTAGGCAAATCAGTAATTACTAATGAAAATAGATTAAACTATAAGTATATCGATAATAAAGAAAAAATAGAAAATACAAACTAATATATAAGATACTATAAAAATTTAAAACTTTTGTGTGTCAGGGTATTAACGCCAAGCTTAAATAAGAGTTTTAAATTCCAAAGTGATTGGCCTTATAATAATTCCCAAACTTATTTACTACAAACACTACTTTCTGACATTCAAAATGACAAAAATAAAACATTTAAAGAAACTAACAGTAACTACATATTTACAACAACCGTTAATTATCCAAATAATACTGATTTAGTTAAACAAAACATTTATTTTGATAAAGAATTAATTCCTGAAAAAGTTGAAGTATTAAATAATAATAATGATGTTTTAATAAGAATGAAGTTTGATAAAGTTAATTTAGATGCTAGTTTTAAAGATAAACAATTTTCATTAGATGATAATATGGAAGCTGCTAAAACTGAAGATACTTCTGAACCAGTTAGCAAAATTGAAGGTGAAACTTATCCAATGTATATACCAGATGGTACGACTTTGGCTAACCGGGAAACTGTCGAAATGGACGATGGTGAGCGCGTGATTATGACTTATGAGGGCGATAATCCATTTATGGTTGTTCAGCAAACAGCTAGTGTAGCCGATGAACATTCTGTTGTTTCTGTTTATGGTGACCCTTTACAACTTGCTACTGGCGTGGCCGCCGTTTCTGATAATATGATATCTTGGGTTAGTAATGGAATTGAGTATTATGTCGTATCTGATAATATGAGTGAGAGTGAACTTATAAGTGTCGCAAGCTCTGTGGGAACTATGCCAGTTAGTAAATAAAAGCCACTTAAGGCTTTTTTTGTACTTATGTAGAAATTTTCTATAAAAAACATCAAAGTTCTTGACACACATACAAACGTTTAATATAATTATCACGAGAACTGATAAATAAAGTTATCTAGTTTATTTATGGTAAAAATACCAAGGCAATAAAAATGGCTCGCTCACTTAAAAAATATCGATATATGTTATAAGTTTAAAGTATTTTAAAGAAGGGAGTAATAAATGAACCAGGAGAAAATGCATTTAATAAATAAAATATTTAAAAATGAAACCATAAGAACTGTATGGGATAAAGAAGCCGAAAAATATTATATAAGTGTTATTGATATTATTAGAGTCTTGCTTGATGATGAATACCAGGATTCGAGAAACTATTGGAAGGTATTAAAATATAGGTTAAAAAAAGAGGGAAATGAAACGGTTACAAAATGTAACCAGTTGAAACTTAAAGCAGCTGATGGTAAATACCGTATGACTGATGTTGTTGATATTGAAGGAATGTTTAGATTAATAGAGTCTATTCCTAGTAAAAATGCTGAACCGATAAAACAATGGCTTGCTAAATTAGGTAGGGAAAGAATTGACGAAGTATTCGACCCATCAATTGCTGTTCAAAGGTCGATAGACTTATATAGAGCTAAAGGTTATGACGAGACTTGGATACAAAAAAGAGTTAAAGGTATTCAAGATAGAAAACAATTAACTGATGTTTGGAAAGCTGGAAATATTAAAGAAGGAAAAGAATATGCTATCTTGACTAATGAAATATATAAAGAGTGGTCCGGTATGAGTGCTAAAGAATATAAACAGTATAAAGGATTAAGAAAAGAATCCTTAAGAGATAATATGTCAGATATAGAAGTTACTCTTGCTGATTTAGGTGAAATAGCTACAAGAGAACTTGCTAAAAAACATAGACCTAATGGCTTGGACGAAAATAAACAAATAGCAAAAATGGGTGGTAATACTGCTAAAGTTGCTAGAGAAGATTTAGAAAAAAGTTAGGTTCATCAGTAATTACAAATGAAAACAGATTAAATTATAAATACATTGACGATAAAGAAAAAATAGAAAATAAAAAACTAATATAAGTTACTATAAAAGCTGTGGAAAAAGTAATGGTATAACAAATAAGTTTTTGTTTCGTGGGTTCATATACTGTAAAGAGTGCATACTCCGTAAAAAAACAAGAATATCGATATATTATAAATTTAAACAGTTTTAAAGAAAGGAGCAATAAATGCAAGATAAATTAATCGGAAATGAGAATAATATATTATTTTATAATGATGAAGAAGGAAATATAAAAGTTGAAGTGCTTAAAAAACTGAAGATACTTATAAGTTAGTTAGTAAATAAGAGCCTAGCTTTTTTACTTAAATGTTTGAAAACCTTGATTAAATGTGTTATAATGTCACCAGGTGATTTAAATGGCAAATAAAGAAAACAAAAAACAAACAAAAAAAGAGAATAATTCTAAAATAAAAGAAGATAATATAAAGGTGACTAAAAAACAAACAAAAAACAATAAAGTGAATAACCATAAAATAAAAAATAATAAAGTAAAAGATAAGAAAGTAAATAAAGAGGCTATTGAAGCTGAAAAACAAATAAATAAACTTGGTTCAAGTAGCGAAATTATTAAGTTAATTAAAATCGTTTTAATTGTTACAGCGGTTATGTTAGTCTTTTATTTGATTACATTAGTAGCAACTGGGCAAGCTGATAAAGTTAATAAGCAAAATGAAGAAGACCAAAGCACTGATACAGCTACCGAGATTCAGTATGATTATATTGTTATTGGGACTATGTTAAATAAAGATGGTAATTACTATGTTTTAATTGAAGCTGATGAAGACAACCGATTAAGTGAGTATAGTACACTTATTCAAACTATTTCGGCTGATGAAGATGCACCGAAAATTTATCATGCTAATTTAACAGATTCATTTAATAAAAATTATTTAGCTAAAGAAGCTAAATATGATGTCCAAAATATTAGTGATTTTAGAGTAACAGGAACTGCGTTGGTTGAAATAAATAATCATGAAATAGCTGAAGTGTTTGATACTTATGATGAAATAAAAGGCGAACTTAATGAATTAGCAGAGTAAAGAGTCGACAACCGAGCTCTTTTTTTCTGTTTTGAGCTTTAAAAAGAAAAGTAAATTTGATATACTTTTATATAAAGGAAGGTTAATCATGAGAAAAAAAGAAGAAAATATTCAAGAAAGAATAAATAAATTAGAAGATAGTTTGGGAAAGTTTGATTATAAAGAAAAAACGGTTACTAAAAAGAAAAAAACACCAACTTTTTTTACTTGTGAAGTTGTTATCTTAATTATTATTGCAATTATTGTTAGTTTAGTAATGGGAAGTATGGTTACATATAAATTAATTTTAGAAAAGCAAACTGACACCGAGCTTCAAGAATTTATCAGTACTTATAATGATGTTATTGATAACTATTATAAAGATGTCGATAAACAAGAATTAATTGATGCTGCAGTCAATGGTATGTTAGAAACTTTGGATAAAAATTCGGTTTATATTGATTCTAATACTTCTGATACATTCAATAAACAACTAGAAGGAAGTTATGAAGGTTATGGCATGGAAATATATAACAATGATAATGGGGAAATAGTAGTAGCTGCGGTTTATAAAAATACTTCGGCGGCCAAAGCTGGAGTTAAAGCTGGTGACATAATAACTAAATTATTTGATAAAAATTTAGAAAATGTTAAAACTAGTAAGTTTGTTAAGGAAGCGGCTAAACATGATGAAATCGAAATTACTTGTAAGCGCGATGGTAAAACATATGAAGCGACACTAGAAAAACAGAAAGTAACTTTATCGTCAGTAGCTTCGCGGATGATTGAAGATAAAATAGGTTATATTAGAGTAACCATGTTTGCTGATAACACTGATGAACAATTTGAAGAAAGATTAAATAATTTAGAGAAAAAAGGAATAGATGGTTTAATCGTTGATTTGCGTTCTAATACTGGTGGTTATTTATATACTGCTGAAAATATGATTTCCGAATTTTTAGATTCTTCACATGTCATATATCAAATAAAAATTAAAGATGATATTACTAAACATAAATCTACTGGTAAAACAACTAAAGATTATAAAATCGTTGTTTTAGTTGATAGTGTTAGTGCTTCAGCGGCTGAAGTGTTTACATCAGCGTTAAAAGAGCAATATGGAGCAACAGTAGTTGGTGAAAAAACTTATGGTAAAGGCACAGTTCAAGAATTACAATCATTACCAAACGGAGACCAATATAAATTTACGACTAAAGAGTGGCTAACTTCAAAAGGAAAGTCTATCGATGGAAAAGGGATAACACCAGATATAGAAATAAAATTAAATGATGAATATTATGCTGACCCTAGTGATGAGACTGATAATCAATTAAAGGAAGCTTTAGAACAAGTGCGAAAGAAGGATTAATTTTAAAAATCCTTTTCTTTTTGGTTAAAAACAGTTATAATTAAATTAAGGAAGTGGTTAGATGCAGAAATTAGCTGTCGGTGATAAATTGCAAATACAGTGTTATAAACATGATGGACGTGTTCATCGTTGCTGGGATGAAGCGATTATTTTAGATATAAAAAAGGATTATATTGTTTGTGGAAATGACCGAACTTTGGTTACAGAAGCTCATGGCAATGCTTGGCGAACTAAAGAGCCGGCGATAATGTATTTTTTTAAAGATAAGTGGTATAACATAATTGTTCAGCTTAAGAAAACCGGTGTGACTTATTATTGTAATATTGCTTCTCCTTATATAATAGAAGAAGGGACAATAAAATATATTGATTATGATTTGGATTTAAGAATTTTTCCCACAGGTAGTTTTAAAATATTGGATAAAGGGGAGTATAGATATCATAAAAATAAAATGCACTATTCTAAAGAATTGGATATTGTTATTCGAACATCGCTTTCCGAACTTATTGAAAGTTATCAAAATAAAGCTCCAATGTTTAATCTGCACAAAAATTTAAAATATCGTGAAAAATATCAAGAAGTAAGTAATTTATCATAACTTGCTGCATATATTATAGAGAAGATAAAAAAATAAAAAAACTTTAATAAAAGTATTGACCTTTTTATCTTTCTCTGGTATATTAGTACTCGTTCGGTCGGGGAAATATTTTAAAATCAAAAAAAGTGAAAATTTTTTGAAAAAAGTATTGACTTAACCCAACGTATTTGATATATTAGAGTGGTAATTTGAGAGGGAGACAACTTACTTAATTAAATTTATGAAATTTGTCGAAAAAAAACACTTTTTAGCAAAAAAGTATTGACTAATCAAATTATTTATGGTATATTTAATTTACTGTAACAGGAAATGCAAATTGAATGATCTTTGAAAACTGAGCAAAAATGTCAATTCATAATTAGTTAGGACAAATTCAAATTAAAAGTTTATTTTTTTTTGGAGAGTTTGATCCTGGCTCAGGATGAACGCTGGCGGCATGCCTAAGACATGCAAGTCGAACGAAGTGGCCCATTGAAGACTGCGTGCTTGCACAAAGTCGGATTT
>CALVRT010000092.1 GCA_944358735.1 uncultured Bacilli bacterium
TGTAATTTATCTACCATAATTATTCACCTTCCTTATTAATTAAATTCTTAAACATTTCATATACACCAGTAGCAGCTAGTCCACTAAACATACCAGTAAGAACTACATTAATGCTTAAGCTATCTAAATTAGTAACTATACCTAACACAGTACCAATGACTAGCATAATAAGTGGTATGTATTTATTAGGTATGAAGTCTAGGCTAGTCTTAATAACATAACCCAAACAAAGACATACACCTAGTATTCCTAAATTAATAAATTCACTTAAAAAACTTAAATCCATATTATCTACCTTCTTTCATTTCTTGCAATTTTTCTTCTACAAAAAATTTCAATTTTAATATTTCTTCTTTATCTTTTTCGGTTTTAATTCCATACGAATTTTTAATATATTGCACAGCTAAAAAACCGATTGGCTCATTATATTTATTATTTAAAACTACATCATAAAAAGATTTAACTGATGTAGCTTGTTTTAAATTATAAGTTGCCGGCATTGTATCTTTTATTTCTTCTAAATTTTTAATTTCCATTTTCCCATCATTTAAAAGCGTACTAATAAATTTAGCTATACACGATAATGGCAAGGCTTGTAATTGAGACTGTGCAGGTTTAATTCCGCTCCTGCAGATTTCATAAGTACAAGTAGTTTTTAATGCACTTCTTCCATTTGCCCAATGCCCGCCGTTATGAAAATCATAAATTTGAATTCTGTCAGCATTAAGTAAATCTTTAACTTCTTCTAATTTATCTGTTATTAAAGTATCTATAGTAGCTTGTCTTTTCACTCGCCTGGGTAATGAGTCAAGTTCTTTTTTTGTATTTTTATACACTTTAATCAAAGCAATTGACACCGCTCCTAAAGCCGTTATTAATATTGCTAATCCTGTTAAGAACGATGCTATATTTTCCATTTGAACACCTCCTTAATTTTTATAACCAATTATTTTGCTTATTCGTATAGCATCAGCGATTGCCCAGTTTGAAGCTGAATTATAAAATCTAGCATTGTAACCATCTGTTTTGGTAACATTAGTGCCATTTAGTAAATAGCATCTATTATTTGCATATAACCCACTGTTATCACTAACACCCATGACGAACGATAATTCTACATTTTTGCCGTCTGGCTCATAAACTTCTACAGAGCTATAAGATGTGTCATGATAAGCTGTTTGATAATAATAGATTTTTATTCTTTTATAGTTCGCCAAATTATCATTTAAAGTAATTGAAGTATCCCCAGTTCCTTCAAACAGTGTCACTGGCAATAAACTATTAATAGCATTAATTATATTTGATTTATCAGTAGTATTTAAAGTAGATAAATCACCAATATTATCGTCATTTTCATTAACTACTTCTTTAATTTCATTTAAATCTACATCATTTACTTTATTTATGTCAGCTATGTTTTCATTTTTATTTATAAATATTTTATCTTCATATGTTATTTTTGCCATATATTTTGAATTGTTATTTTTGGCCTTAATCATTTATTCCCATTTTCCTTTTGCATAAACATTTACCGTAAAACTAACAAGTCCACAAGAAGTACCACGGAAAAATGATATATCTCCGGGATTTGAAGTAGTTGTTTTCCCGTTTGCAGAAGGTCTTCCGGCAAGTGCTTGCCATCCTCCTTCGGTTTCAATGTCTAATAAAACAACAGGCAAATCGATAAAAGTTTGTGGATAATTATGCAATGACGTTGTCCCAACGTATAAGCCCCCCCACTGGGAGTTTATAGAAACATCAACTTCTTGTCTAAACCAACATTCCATATCTCCATTTGCATATTTACGCCACGTCCCATTATCATTACTTCCGACCTCAACAATTTTATTAGTTGAAACATCATCTAATTCATTAGCATTTCCATTAACCACTTCTTTTATTTCGTTCATATCATCCGCAGTAACTTTAACGTTATTTGCTACTTCTGCATTTTCGTTTAATGCACTTTTATCAGCATAAGTAATTAAAGCCATAAGCTACCACCTAGGGAGCTTATTTTATAACAATTCTGCCCCCCGTGCGAAAATTTGTTCGTCATCATCTAATTACCTCCAATTCTAACTCTTTGTTTAAAAGAGTAATATTTATTTATTTCAGCATTAGCTAAATTATATGTTAAGTAAACAATTTCTTCATCTTCAGAAATAAGTTCTAAAGTATCAGCTAGTCCACTTAAGTAAAATGTCATTAGTAATTGATAGCTACCATCATCTTGTAATGTAGCTTGTAATTTTGATACAGTATTTGTCCCGTCTTGATAATTGATACGGAACTTTGTGAGTTTAAGCGTATCATAATCAGTCGGATTATTTATTGATGTATTCAGTTTAGTAGCAACTGCATTGTTGTAAACTGATTGTGAGCTATTTTGATTAACTACTGAAATAGTATTTACAAAATTTAAATATACAGTCTCATAAACATTCTTTGTGAACCCGTTTGTATCTGATATGATTGCATTATTATTTACCGACATAAGGTCTTTTTGGTCTACTAACGTATCGTTTAAGTAGTTGTTTGGTATCTCGATAGTAGCTGTAGTAGTCGCTCCATTTTGGGTTTTATTATATAAATTACGAGCAAACACAGGAATATCATTTGAATACAATATTGCAGAATGTGAATTTAATGAATTTTTGTCTATAAATGATTCACCGTTATAGTTAGACTCATTATATATTTCTTTGATATTGCATAAATACCACGTTTGTGTTCTCGGATTTATTGGATAAGCATATATGTTTAATAAATTAAATTCATTAGTTACAAATAACGCTCTTTGATTAGAACCAAAAATAGCTGTATTAACCAATTTTGGATTCCACTCATTGTTAATAAGTCTCTGAAAATAATAGTCAGTAATTGAACCATCGTCTGTTGGAGTAAAATTATCATTAAATTCTATATAAATATCATTATTATTAGCTGTAATATATATTGCTCCCAAATTGCAATAATCATAATCACCAAGATATTTTTCATAAATCGTTTTAGACTGATTGGAAGAAATATTATAATAGTATAATCCTATGTATTTTGCCTCTAGGCGTCCTGAATTACCCCAGAGTTGATTATTTTGAATAAAATATATTTCATTTTTATTCAGAAATACACTTTGATTTTGATAATTGTAACTGTCAACATATGGATGAAAATCAAATGTCGTAATTGATTTTAAGGTAGGATAAGTCGCTGAATAGTCTTTTGTCCACAAATATAATTCTCTTGAAGAATTTAAAGTGCTATTAAGTAAAATTTCTAAAAAATAATTATCTTCCTGGAATTCTACATAACTATCACCAAGTAACCAATTACTACCATCGTCGTCAATCTTATCCCAATCGTTTTCAGAACCAACATTTACTTTTAATTCTACAATCCTAATTCCATCATAATCTGGACTATTTTGGTCTTTTAAATAGTTGCCAACCATAACATAATGGGAAGAACTATTATCTTTAAATAATTTCCTACAATAAAAATTAAAATAATCTGTTGGAAAAATATAACTTTTTTGCAAAGTTAAAATATAATCATTATTTATTTGTTGAGTGAAATTATTAAACATCAAAAACCTTTTTTGGCTAGTTGTAAAAGACCACTCTTCATCATATGGAAAATCTGGACAATCAATAGCATAAAATGTATTATCTTCAGCTTGTGCCAGACACTGAATATATCTTAAATAAGTACCACTGTCGTATTGAAATATTGATTTAAGTGGTTTAAAATTCTTATTTAATATTGTTATGATTCCACGATTTTCTTTAGTGTCAAAATCAACATACCCACCGTATAGTACTAGCAATTCGCTATTCTGGACTTGTATTAGGCCTTCGTATCGAAAATTAGTCCAATGGTTAGGCAAAATTCCATTATCTTCCCAGTCAGTTCTAGGAATATTATTTACACTCTGAAATATTTCTTCTTCTACACCACTCTCGTTCGGCATCTCGCCTAGCATATAGTCTAATAAATTTTTCTTCGCTTCATCTGTCATATCATCACTCCTATTGTGTAAATGGTGCGTTGAGTGGTGCATTTAACACATTATCGCCCATTTCTACTTCAATTAATTCGGCATTATCAAATATGATAAGTGCTGTATTTTCTATATCTACATTTCTAGCTATATATTCGCCTTGTGAGATGTTTCCATTTGCTTTGGAACGTTGGTTATCGAAATAATTTAATTCATTTTCAACATCGAATGAATTAGTTAATTCGTACTCATAAATAAACCAGTTATATTCATCACTTTGTGTTACTGATGTTTTCTTTGTTTTCACTAAATAATCGCCGTTTAGTTGACTTAATGGACCACTAAAGGTGTATTTACCACCCAACGTTAAAAAGTCGTTCCTAGACGTAATAGTAAGTGTTATTTCAGGTATTCCTTTGAATTTAATATAAGATTGCCCTACTAACTGTAACTCTGCTGAACTTGTAACATCTGTACGATTCTCATACTGCGAAATAGTACCATTTCTACCTAAATTAGTATTAA
>CALVRT010000093.1 GCA_944358735.1 uncultured Bacilli bacterium
ACACTAAACCAGTTTGATAAAAACCAAGAGAGAAGAAAATAATAAACGCAAGTGCGAATATACCAGCTAAAATAATGTCTTTGACTTCCAAATTAAATAAACCTAAATTCCTTTTAGTACTTTGTAAAGTAATATACATAGAAAGTATCCCTCCTATAACTTGTCGCCATCGTTTTTTACCTCACTAATAGGTGGTCGCCTACGGTAACTATTAAGGCTCCCGAACGAATTAGGAAAATGTCTATATCCACCAAAACTATGAGCAATGTTGCTTAAACCAGTTTTAGTTTGATTAAATCCCTCTTTGAAATAACCACTACGGACTTTTTCATTATCAAAATCCCAGCGACTATTTAATGAATCCATTTTTTTGTTACCACTACGTTCTTGCATCATACCCCAAACTTTTGACGGGAAACTACCATTAGCATTAGCTTGACGTTCTTGTCCTTTAGCAACTTTATTTTGAGCTTTTTCCATTTTTCTAGCCATAGATTTAACGGTGCGATCGTGTAAGCGACCTCCACTAATACCAGATGCTCCAAGAATACCAGCATTAGCCATTTTACCAAGTCCCATAGCTGTTTGACCTGTACCTTTAATAGCTCCAGCTCCTGCCATACCAATAGCACCAACACTACCTAAAGCTCCAGCAACAGACATTAAAGCATCACGTCCAGAGTTTGCAGAAACATTTTCGCCGATAAATCTATTAAGTACAGTAGAGCCAGTTAAAAGCATCATTGCACAACCTAGATATAGAACACTCTGGGCGACTGTTTTACTAACATAAGGCAAATTATTAATATCAGTACTATTTTGTATAGCATTGAACATAATAGAAGTTAAACCTATGAGTAGAAGTACTGCTCCAGCCTGTAAAACAAGTGAAGTTAGTTGCTGATATAAAGCCGACCTTTGTTCTTTACGTCCGATGGAAGTAGCAAAAATAATTGGGGAAATGAGCATTAGAAAAGCAATTTCTAATTGCCTACGACCAAGCATGATTACACTAAAAGCGATAGCGAATAAAAAGACTGCTCCGACAATAATACCGAATACCCAGTTGAAACTAAAAAAGTAATCCTCGCCATCGTTCCAAATGCCAGCTTTATATATTTGACATGTTTGATTAAATGAGCCTGAATCAGTAATCGTGTCAGCTGTAAGAGAACCATTGCGAATTAGATTATTAAAGTGTTCAACCGTTGTAACACTCTCTGGAATACTTGCATAACCATTTAATTGGTCTTTTAATTTCTTTACGTTTTCTTTATCGACTTTATCCATATCTTTATGATAAGATTCATTACCCGAATTATAATAACAGTCCTCATTAATAGTTAAGTATGCTGTTTTCATAGTGTTACCTACCGTAGTGCCATTAGTAAAATTATTGTAAATAGCTTCAGATAAGTTAATACTAATATTCATACTTTGAGAGAAGATAAGAGAAACTAAAAAGATAAGAAAGCCACATTTACAAATTTCTTTGACAAGATTAGAAAGAGGTTGTTCTTGTTCATCAGCATCAAAGATACGAAATGTAACTTTCCATACAGCAAATAAAAAAAGTAATGCAAATCCGAGAATTACAAAACTATTAAATATTTTAGTAAATGGGGAGTTCTGGACGTTTTTTAACATCTCTATCATATCAAGGCTATTAATTTTATATGCAACTTCATACAACACATCAATAGTAGAATAGATAATATTTACAAGTCCCATACCGATATTTCGTAGCAAGTCTAGGACACTAAATTTAATATCATTGCCAATACTTAAAGTATAAAGCATATATCATAATCCTATGTTTCAAGAGTACTAATAATTAGGTTTATGATAGATGGAATTAAAATTAACAGGGCTACACCACCAAGAGTATATAAAATAGTTTTCTTTTTTCTTTGTTTAGTTTCATCATCGCCGATAATAAACTGGATAACGAATATTACCATTGCGATAAAAGAGAGGATAATACCAAACACTTGAATTTGTGTCGCAAGTTTTTTAATAATTGTTCCAAGTGATTCTATGGTAATAGAGCCACCCTCAATTTTATCAACTGCGAACACAGGTGTAGCTTTCATAAAAAAAGAAAGAAGAAGTGCTGATAGTAGCAACTTCTTGTTTCTTAAAAATGACATTATTTTAGAATTATGATAAAATGTTTGTAGCTTATTATTTTTAATAGGCTGTTCGTGAGAAAGTGCTGGAAGTTTGGCGACAGATAGTACTTTTTCTTTTTTGTTTACACTCAATTTAACATCAACTCACTTTCTTTGTTATTTGATTTAAACATTTCTAGGATAGCTTTTATATTACTAACAGCTATCTCATTTTTTTCTTGTTCATACTGTGGAAGTAAATTGTATTCTATATCTTTTAGTAAACCATTGTTACCAAATAAATATCTACCACTAAATAAAGTAGTATTATTGTTTCTTTCTATGACGAGATAATCAATTCCATTAATTTGATCTACCTGTGAATTTGATAATTTATAATCATCATTTTCAATAGTGAGATCGTTTAGGGTTTCAATAGAATATCTACCACTCGGAATTTTCTCGCATGAAGAAGTATTAACGATTACGTTAATATCATAATCTTGCATTTCAACCTCCTTATCAAATTTGAATTTTAAATTATTCATTTCATTAGATGTATAATCTAAATATGATTTTTTATCTTTACCGTTATTATTTGAAACAAACATAATAATTTTATCTTTATCTAACATATACAAGATAAGATCACCCTTACTATTTTGTCCGAAATACTTAAATTCGATATTTAACATATTATATAAATTATTGAGTTCTTTAAATGTATAGGTTTTATTCTTATTTAGCATAAATTACTTTTCCAATTCTTCTGTTTTTTCTTGAATATCTTTCTCTTTTTCTAAAGTGTATTCGATTTTATCAACTACTAAATCAGTAGTATAAATTTTTTCGCCTTTATCATTAGTATATGAGCCTGTTTTTGTATGGGCTTCAATATCGACTTTTTGTCCCTTATCCAATTCATTAACTAGTTTTTCTGGATCTTTCCAAACTTTTAAACTGATAAAATCAGCAACTGTTTTTCCCTTTTCGTTAGTATAAGGACGGTTACAAGCAATATTTAAAATAGCATACTTTTTTTCGTTACCTTTTAAAATAGGCTTTCTAGTTAAATTACCTTTAAAATGAGAGAAATTAATATCTTGTTCTTTTTCCATAAAATCAAATCCTTTCTTTATTAAATATCTAAAAATAAGTATTTGTATATAACGGTTTTACACCACCTCCTTTAAATAGGGCATTAAAAAAAGACCAACATTTTAAGTTGATCTACTCGATAAATTGTAATTTTAGTGAATAGTAACTTAATTTTCTTTTTTATTAAACATATGGCGTACTTTATCTATTCGATTATTTGGTCTACGTGATTGAATAACTGGTTCACAAGTAGCAA
>CALVRT010000094.1 GCA_944358735.1 uncultured Bacilli bacterium
ATTACAAAAGCCTTAAATGATTTATCATCTGATATTAGTGAAGGAGAATTTGTCGCTATTATGGGGGCTAGTGGAAGTGGGAAAACTACTTTACTTAATTGTATTTCCACAATTGATGATGTTACTAGTGGAATCATATTGATTAATAATCAAAATATTGCCGAGTTAAAAGAAAAGGAAACGGCAAAATTTAGGCGAGAAAATTTAGGCTTTATTTTTCAAGACTTTAATTTATTAGATACTTTAACTATTAGGGAAAATATCGCTTTATCTTTAATTATTAATAAGCAAGATTACCATAGGGTAGATGAGAGAGTAAATGACATTGCGCAAAAATTAGGAATAAAAGAAATATTAGAAAAATATCCTTACGAAGTTTCTGGTGGACAGAAACAAAGGTGTGCCTGTGCTAGAGCTTTAATAAATAAACCTTTAATTATTTTAGCTGATGAACCAACTGGAGCATTAGACTCTAAAAGTAGCCGAATGCTTTTAGAAACGATGGATGAAATGAACGAAAATTTAAGGGCTACTATTTTAATGGTTACTCATGATGCTTTTAGTGCGAGTTTCTGCCGAAGAATTTTATTTTTAAAAGATGGAAAAATATTTAATGAAATAGTTAAAGGAGAAAAAACACGAAAAGAATTTTTTGATGAAATACTTGATGTTTTAACTTTGCTTGGAGGCGATACGGGAAGTGCTCTATAAACTTGCTATTTTAAATGTTAAAAGAAGTTTTAAAGATTATTTAATTTATATTATTACCGTAACTTTAGCCTTTTCTTTAGTTTTTGCCTTTAACTTTATCTCCTTCTCTGAAGATATTTTAGAATTATCTGAAGTAATGGAAAATTTTAAATACGCTATTATTTTTGTTAGTATTGTTATTATTTTTGTTGTCGGATGGCTTATCAATTATACTATGCGGTTTATGTTTATGAAGCGTAGTAAAGAGTTTGGCATATATATGCTTTTAGGAATAGAAAAAAAAGATATTACTAAAATGTTTTTATTAGAAAATTTATTGTTAGGTTTATTTGCCTTTATTTGTTCGTTTTTTATTGGTATTATTTTTAGTAATTTCCTATCAGCTATCATTATGAATATTTTTGAATTACCATATGAAATAGAATTGTATGTTAATATTAGTGCGATATTATTATCAGCTTTGTATTTTGCAATTATCTATCTGTTTGCTTTACTTAGGAGTAAACATCGGATTAAAAAAATGAAAATATATAATTTACTTTATTTAGATAAAACTAATGAAAAAAGGATATTTAAACATCGTAAATTAAAATCTTTTCTCTTTATTATTTTTGTTATTTTAGGTATTGCTGGCTTACTAGCCTTTGATTATACTTTTAAAAATACCGAAAATAGTGGAATGATAATATATCTTTTAGTGGCTTTTATATTACTTGCAGTAAGTATTTATGGGTTGACATTTACAGTTACTGATTTTATTTTAGCTGTTGTTTTAAAACGAAAGAAAATAAAATATCAAAAAGACAATTTATTTGTTTTTCGAAATCTTTATTCTAAAGTCAAAACAATGGGTATGACAATGGGAACGTTATCCTTATTAATAACTTTGACTTTAATATCTTCTAATGTGTCCTTTATGATGAAAGATGCCTTCCAGCATCAAATTAATAGTAGTATTCCTTATGATATAATTATTGATAACATTTATTCAGAAGTTAGTGATGGCGCAACTGGACCGATGGATTTTCGTGATAAATTAGATGATTATTTAGCTTATATTCACGACCACTATACGGTTCAAGATGAATTTTCTTATAATATATATACTGAAAAAAGTACAAAAATATATGATGAGATAGATGATTTAGGTGTTACTGGGTATATTCCTTTTGATGCTTATATCAAAGTTAGTGATTATAATAAATTATTAGAAATGTTAGGTAGGAACAAAATAACTTTAAAAGATGACGAATATTATATTCACGGTAATCAAGATTTAAGAAAGCGTTTAGAAAAAGCCGTAAGAAACAAACCGGTAATCACCGTTAATAATTATAAGTTACAAGCTAAAGGCTTTACGAATAAAGATTTTGTAACGGGCTGGGGTACAGGAAGTTCATACTTCATTATAATTCCTGATAAAGTAGCTGAAGGGCTTAAAATTTTAAATCAAATTGTATCTATTAATACCAAAGAAGAAACGACAGAAGAATTTTATTATCAAATAAGTGAAGATGTTGGTAAATTAGTATTAGAAGGTAATTATGAAGGTGAAACTTATTTTTATGAAATAGATGCTTTAAAAGTAAAAGGTGACTTTTTAGCGCAAAATAGAAGTGCTTTAACAATGTTTTCATTTTCATTAATTTATTTAGCATTTATTTTTACCGCGGTAGTTGGAACAATTATTGCTATAGGGACTTTAAGTGATAGTGCGAAATATAAATATCGTTATAATGTTTTAAGAAATTTAGGGGTTAATGAAAATGAACTTAATAAAACCATTTTAAAACAAGTTTCTTTTAATTTTCTATTACCACTTATTTTTCCAATAATTATTACAATATGTACAGCTATTTCCTTAAATAGATTACTTGGACCAGTTATGACAAGTGAATATTCTTATATTTATACCACTTTATTTAGTTTTGCTTTATTCATTCTTATTTATATGGTTTATTTTGTTGCTACATATTTTGGTTTTAAAAAAAATACTTATGAAATATTTTAATTAACTAAACTTGTTCTTATGTTAAATAAAATTTTTAAAGTAGTAACGATTGTCATAACCATTTTTATAATTGTTTTTATAATTTATGCTTTAAAAGAAGGCATTTTAAGTGATAAAGAAAAATTAATAGAATATATAAAATCATTTGGTATTCTAGCGCCAATATTCTTTATTATTTTGCAAGCTGTTCAAGTAGTCTTTCCTGTTATCCCAGGAGGAGCTAGTTGCCTAGCTGGTGTTTTAGCTTTTGGACCAATACCAGGTTTTATTTATAATTATATTGGTTTAGTAATTGGTTCAATAATAGCTTTTTATCCAGCAAGGACTTATGGACTTATGTTACTTCGAAAGATATTTAAAAAAGATACCTTAAATAAGTATTTAGCTTATATTAATAAAGGTATCTTTACCAAAATATTTTTTCTGGGTATTTTAGTTCCTGGAGCTCCTGATGATTTACTTTGTTATGTTGCTGGTATTAGTCAAATTAGATTTAAATTATTTTTCATAATTATTTTATTAGCTAAACCATTTACCTTAATCCTTTATAGTTTATTTGTATATGTTATTTAAAAAGATAAGTAATTGTGATAAAATAATTAAAGATGATGGTGATAAAATGAAAAAAATATTAATTACCGAAGATGATTTAAAAATAACGGAAGGTTTAACAGAATTACTTAAGAATAATAATTATGAAGTAAGTAGCATTACTGATTTTAAGCAAGACGTTACTGAAGAAATAATTAATAGTGATTTTGATTTACTTTTATTAGATATTAATTTACCTAATCAAAATGGTTTTGAAATATGCCGAAAAATAAAAGAAGTAATAACGAAACCAATTATTTTTGTAACAAGTAATACTACTGAAGAAGCCGAACTTAAAAGCATTTTACTTGGTGGTACTGACTTTATTACTAAACCTTATAATAAAATGATATTACTTGAAAAAATAAAAAGAGCCTTAAATCAAAACGACCCAATTAATTTTAAAGAATTAAAAGTGGGGGATGTAGTTTTAGACCTTCATTTATCTTTAATAAAATATAAGGACAAAGAAGTAGAACTAACTCGTAATGAATTTCGTATTCTTTATTATTTATTTTTAAACGTTGGTAAAGTTTTAAAAAAAGAAGAATTGTTAGATTATTTATGGAATGACAAATATTATTTAGATGAAAATATTTTAACTGTTAATATGAATAGATTACGTAAAAAGCTTGAAGAAATAGATTTAAAAGACTTTGTTAAAACAATTAGAGGTGAAGGGTATCAGATATGTTAAAGTATATTGAAGAAAAAATATGGCTTATTATTTTTTATGCCACCTTTTTAGTCCTTTTAAGTTTATTTTTTGCTTTAACTGGAGCGGGCGCTAGTTTAATTATTTTGTTTGATTTCCTTTTGATTTTGATTTTTCTTATATATATTAGTTTAGAATATTATTATAAAAAAAAGAAACAAAGGGAAATCATAAAAATAGTCGATGAATGTGAAGAAAAGTATTTATTACCATCTATTTTAAAAAAACCTCATACTTTAGATGCCGAGGCTTATTATTATGCGTTAAAAACGGCTGGGAGAGCGATGAATGATAAGATAACTGAAGTTACGAATCTTTATAACGATTATGAAGATTATATTGAAGGTTTTGTTCATGAAATAAAAACGCCACTTTCAGCTTTATCATTATATGCTGATAATAATAACATTGAAATTAAAGGCGAAATTAAAAAAATTGATAATTTGCTTGAACAGGTATTATTTTATGCTCGTAGCGAAAATACTGAAAAAGATTATTTTGTCAAAGAGATATTTTTGGCCGACCTTGTGCATAGTCTTTTATTAGAATATAAAGATTACTTTCTAAATAAAGGTATTAAATTAAATGTTCATAATTTAGAAGTTAATGTTTATACTGATGAAAAATGGTTAAAATTTATTTTAGGACAGTTACTTCAAAATGCTTTAAAGTATATGAACAAAGATGTAAAAGTCATTGAAATATATGCTTATAATGAAAATAATAAAGTTATTTTATGTCTTAAAGATAATGGTAAAGGTATTAAAGATAGTGAACTACCGCGTATATTTGAAAAAGGCTTTACTGGTTTAGACCGTAAAAAAGAATATTCAACCGGCCTTGGTTTATATTTGTGTAAGAAATTATGTGACCGGCTAAATCTTAATATTAAAGCTACTTCAACATATAATGAATTTACCGAATTTAAAATAATTTTTCCAAAAACTAAAATTTTTAATCGTAGGTGATATTTTGCTTAAAGAAAAGAAACAGGATATTTTTAATATAATCATTTTATGTGTTTTATTACTTGTTATTATTGGTCTTTTCATTCCTGGTAATTTATTTGGGTCAATGAAGGACTGGCTTAGTCAACATATTCAGCTTGCTGATTATTTTAGAACATTATTTTATGATAGTGGTGATATTTTTCCAAGTTTTGCTTTTAATTTAGGAGCTGGGGAAAATATTTATAATATATCGTATTATGGTTTGTTTAATCCAATTATTTTAATTTCATATCTATTACCATTTGTACCAATGACTGTTTATATTGAATGCAGTATGGTGGTTATTATAATTATAAGTATTATTTTACTATATAAATTTTTAAGAAAGAGTTATAGTCCATTAACCTCATTTTTGGGAACATTTATTTTTATGACCTCATCTTTCTTAATTTTCCATGCTCATAGACATATTATGTTTATGAATTATTTTCCATTTTTACTACTTGCTTTATATGGTATTGATAAATATTTTGAACAAAATAAAAAAGGATTATTAATTATCTCCATCTTTTTGATGATTTTAACCAGTTATTATTTTAGCGTTGTTGGTATATTATCAGTAAGTTTATATGGTATCTATAAGTGTTTAAAAGAAAAGCCTGATATTAAATTAAAAGAGTTTGTTAAAGAAGCTTTAAAATATATTGGTATAATTATTATTCCTATTTTAATGGCAGCCTTTTTACTTTTACCAACCGTTTATGTCATGTTAGATGGAAGAGCCGAAACAAATACCGATATCAGTGTGCTTAGTTTACTTATTCCGGAGTTTAATACCGAATATATACTTTATACTGCTTATACAATTGGTATTAGTGCGATTGGTATTTTAGCTATTATTGCTGGGTATTTTAGTCAAAAGAAAAATAACTTTGTTTTAGCTATTTTACTGACAATTATTTTTGCTTTTCCAATTTTCAATTATCTTTGTAATGGAGCGATGTATTTAAATGGGAAGGCGTTTATTCCATTAATACCATTATTAATAATTTTAATATGTGAATTTTTTACAAGTTATCAAAAAGATAAAGCCCCATTACCCTTTATTTGTACAGGTGCTTTGTTACTAGCTATTTTAAATATTATATACTATCAGTATGATGGTGTTAAAGAAAATTTACTATTTATTTTAGATATGAGCGTGCTTGTTATCTTGCTTCTAGTCGCTTCTAAACGAATAGTTTATATTTATGTGATAATCTTTAGTTTTGTTATTGCAATAAGTAGTAATGTTAACGATGAATATGTTACTGATGAAAAATACGATAGTTTTAAATATGATGAAACTAGAGAAAACGTTAAAAAAGTACTTAAAGAAGATACGTCATTTTACCGGATGGCCGACCAAAGCGTAAAGATAGATAAAGCTAATCATATATATGATGCCGAGTATTATACGGGAAGTATTTATTCGTCAGTTGAAAATAGTTATTATAAAAACTTTTATAGTAATTTAATTAATAATGAATTTATTTACCGTAATATCTTTATGCTTTCTGGAACTAATAATATTTTCTATAACTTTTATTTAGGCAATAAATATTTATTTAATATGGAAACTGATATTATCGGTTATGAAAAAATTAAAGATAATGTTTATGTCAATGAAGATGTTATGCCTACCGGCTATGTAACGGATAAAGTAATGAGTGCAGATGAATATAAATCATTAGATAAGTTTGAAAAACTTGATGCTTATTTAAATTATGCGATTACAAGTGATGATAAAGAAAATGTTTATGATAAAAAGGTTAGTGATTTAACTAGTAATTACGAAGTTAAAAGTAGTAAAGGTCTTACTATTAAAGAAAAAAATGGTAAATATGTGATAAACGCTAAAAAGAATAATAAATTAGTATTAGAAACAACTGAAGATATGACAGATAAAATATTATTATTAAGTCTTAAAATGGATTACAATAATTATTGTAGTAAAGATGATTCTTATATTAAAATTAATGGTATTTTAAATAAATTAACTTGTCAGCAGTGGAAATATCATAATCAAAACTTTGAATTTGAGTATTCAGTTACTAATCCAAAAGAACTAACTATTAAATTTAGTAAAGGTAAATTTGTCCTTTCAGATATTGATATGGCTGTTTATGATTACAATGATTTAGTTAGTCTTAAAGAAAGTGTTTATCCGTTTGTTATTGATAGAGATAAAACCAAAGGTGATTATATTTACGGAGAAATAGATAATGAAAAGGATGGCTATTTTAAATTATCGATTCCTTATGATAAAGGATTTGAAATAAAAGTTGATGGTGAGAAAGTAAGTTATCAAAAAGTTAATCAGTCATTTATTGGTTTTAACCTAGAAAAAGGAAAACATATTATTGAAATTACTTATACTGCCCCTTTACTTAAGGAAGGTTTAATTATTTCCGTAATTGGTCTTGGATTATTTATATTAGTTTTATTTAGAAGAAAACGATAAATTTATTAGATATATCTTGTATAAAACTTTAAGATATGGTATATTATATTTAAGGAGGAACCTCGCCCTGAGGTGCGTGGAAATTTTTTTAATTTTTACAAGCACAGCTTACTTGGTTTAAGACCTTGTAACTGTGCTTTCTTTTTTTAAATTACCTTTAACAGTAAGATTAAAAAAAGTAGAATAATTATGAGTTGTAAAAATTCATAAGTATTTTTTCTTTTCATAATCATCCCTCCTCCTGCTTTCGTTTTTTTCAAAACCCCCAGCAAAGTCGGCAGGCACAGAAGGCTACAATCGGTCCCTCTATTATATATCATACGAGATTTTTTCGAAAAACCCTTTTTATTTTGAAAAAAAATTTATATTTTTTGAATATTATTGTTAAAGCGGTCTAAATCTCTTGCGCTTCTTCTATATAATCAGTATAATGGTGGATAGATAGGAGAAAGATATGGAACAAGTAATAATTGATTTAATGGAACAATTTGGATATTTAGGGGTATTTCTATTAATTGCTTTAGAAAATATATTCCCCCCAATTCCATCTGAAGTTATTTTAACTTTTGGTGGTTTTATGACAACTTATACAAGCCTTAATGTACCTTTAGTAATTGTTTTTGCAACACTAGGTTCATTAGTGGGCGCCATTGTATTATATTTTATTGGTAAAATTCTTAATAAAGATCGACTTATTAAAATTGTTAACGGTAAAATAGGTAAAGTTTTAAGACTTAAAGTTGAAGATATTGAAAAAGCTGATAAATGGTTTGATACTAAAGGTCAAATAACTGTATTTTTTTGCCGTTTTATTCCAATAGTTAGAAGTCTTATTTCTATCCCTGCTGGTATGAGTGAAATGCCAATGAAAAGGTTTTTAATTTATACAATAGCTGGTAGTGCGATTTGGAATACAGTATTAGTTGTTTTAGGTAGTATTATGGGGGAAAACTGGAATAGTATTGTTTCCTTTATGGATAATTATTCCCATATTGCTTTAATTATTTTAGTTATATTATTTATTGGTGCAGTTATTTACTTTTATTATCGAAGAAGTCGGAAACGAACTAATTAGTTTTTGACTTTTTTTGTCTAAATGCTTGACCTGGAGCATACTTCAAGTGATATATTTAAAGTATAATGAAAGGAGACGATAATATGGTAAAACAAACAGCAGGTAGAGATAATTTAGGTGATTTTGCGCCTAAATTTGCTGAACTTAATGATGATGTTCTATTTGGCGAAGTATGGAGTAGAGAAGATAAGCTTTTACTTCGCGATAGATCTTTAGTTACAATATGCGTTTTTATGGGTAAAGGTTTATTTGATAGCTCATTAAAACATCATTTAATGAACGCGAAAAATAATGGTATTACAAAAGAAGAAATGGCTGAAATAATCACGCACGCGGCTTTTTATGCTGGATGGCCTAATGCTTGGGCGGTATTTAATATGGCTAAAGAAGTATATGCTGATGAAGAGGATACTAAAAAAGGCGGAATGTTTGGTTTAGGTAAACCTAATGATGCTTATGCGCAGTATTTTATAGGTCAGTCCTATTTAAATCCGCTTACTAAACCTGGCGAAAGTGTTATTCCTTTAGCTAACGTTACTTTTGAACCAGGGTGCCGGAATAACTGGCACATCCATCACGCCTCTAGTGGTGGTGGTCAAATACTAATTTGTACTGATGGCTATGGTTGGTATCAGGAAGAAGGTAAGGAAGCTAGAGCTTTAAAACCAGGTGATGTTGTGGTTATACCAGCTAATATTAAGCATTGGCACGGCGCTAGAAAAGATTCTTGGTTCAGTCATATTGCTGTCGAAGTTCCGGGTGAAGATACATCTAATGAGTGGTGTGAACCA
>CALVRT010000095.1 GCA_944358735.1 uncultured Bacilli bacterium
GATTTAGGACTGTTGCTTAAAATAATCACTTTAAATCCCTTTTGTTTTAAACTAACAAATAAGTCTTTAGCTTTCTCAGATGGCCGCTTATCTTTTGACGCGACAATCGTATTATCTAAATCAAATAGTAAGCATCTAATTCCATTACTGTAAAGTTTTGAATAATCAACTGTATAAATACTTTTTTGATAAATATCTGGAACATACTTTTCCATACATTTCCTCCCTTACAACTAGGGTAGTGTGAATAGTTTACTACACTACCCATAACTTTTTCTTTATATTTAAAGGCTTTTTTAACTTTTTTATTAATGACTCCCTTTTTGAAGTAATTTTTTTGTTAAAATTTGCCTTTTTTCCATCAAAAAATGACATTACCTGATATAATATAGACATAAATTGAATCGAGATAATGTCGATAGAATCGAGGTAATGTCATGTCTAAAATTATATCATTTTTTATTACTTTTTTAAATAGAATTAATAAACTTATTTGGAAATTTATCATTTTTTTGTCAAAATTTATCAAAGTTGATGATGTAGTCACTAACAATAAACCTACTGACGAGAAATATAAACAGTTTAAAGTTGATGATTCTCCTTTAATAGAGCCTGTTGTCAAAATTGAACATAAAGATTATAGAAAGATTATTAAAGAAAACAATATTAAACCCATCTCTCGCAAAAACGGTAAACAAACTCAATTTGAATGCAAAGTTTGTTCTTTTATCTTTTCTAACAATCCCTATAAACAAAAAGATGTTGTTTTTAAATGTCCTCATTGTCAGCATACGCTTTCTTTAAGAGTACAAAGAGCTGATTATGATGTTTTTGTTTGTAAGAATTCTAAATGTAGATACTATTTAAATAATTTAGCCACTTTAACTTTATCTTCTAAAAAAACTTTGAAGAAAATCCTACACTCTTTAAAATGCATTACATTTATCGTAAATTTCACATTGATTTACCTGCTTTAACAAAAGATTATCGTGATTTTGTAAAGCAACCTGTTGATCTTTCTAAAATTTACTCTTCAGATTATGTACTTGGTTTATGCCTTACTTATCACGTTAATTATGGTCTTTCTTATAGACAAACCGCTTCTATTTTAAAAGATATTCACGAAGTTTCTATTTCTTATAAAACGGTTGAAAACTACTGTAAATCTGTTTCCCCAACTGTTCAAGCTTTACTTGAGTTTTATCCATACGATTTGTCTGACACCATTGCCGCTGATGAAACGTATATCAAGATTTTAGGTAAAACTGCTTACATTTTTTTCTTCTTTGATGCTGTTAAGAAAATTGTTACTTCTTATCGTGTTTTTGATAAACGTGATTCTTTATCTTCTATCAAAGCTGCTTTTTCTACTTTATCAAAATATGATAAACTTCCCGATAGTTTAAAGGTAATTACTGATGGCAATCCTATTTATAATGTTGCTGTTCAGTATTGGTGTCAAAATGGATTACCCTTTGAATTATTTCAGGTTATTGGACTTACAAATCTTGATGAAACTTCCAATGAGTACCGTAGTCAAAAACAAATTATTGATGTTATCAATGTAAATTTAACAGGAACTATCTTATGTTGTCAATTAATGATTAAAAATATGAAAAAACATAATAATGGTTTTATTATAAATATTAATTCACAATTAAGTAACACATACAGAGCAGAAAGAAGTGTTTATTGTGCAAGCAAATGGGGAGTTACTGGTTTTTCTAATTCCTTACAAGAAGAAATAGCAAACAATGGAATAAAAGTAACAAATCTAGTTATTGGAACATTAAACGAAACTATGAAAATAAATGGTATAAAATATAGGCGTCCTATAAAATATATAGATAATGTAGAAATCGTTAATACAATTAAATTTTTACTTAATACACCTAAAGATATTATTATTCCAGAAATAACAGTTAAAAGTATATATGATTACAAACATAAATAAATTATTGATTATTCAAAAATATATTGTGACTCAATTGCAATATATTTCTTTTTATCATTATCATAAATTTTTAGTTTAAAACATAAGCATATTCCAGTATCTCAATACAACACAAACCAATAATACATATTTTTATTCACCTCTTCTCTAAAACAAAAATAGAATCCTTCTCTTTAGAGAAAAATTCTATCTATAACAATTATAACAATTGTTTTTCCTTTGTCAATGATAATTTTTATGTAAATTGATTAGTAATTTAACTTTAAATTAATCCAATACATTTACTGTACATTTTATCATAGTTTCACCTTATTTTGCTTGATTTTAGGTATGAATAAAATTATATATCATACAAAATCTAAACATCATTTATTCTATTACAACAGTACTTAATAGTTCATATATATATTCATCAGTAAAATAGTCTTTCCCCAAAAATAAAAAGGCGTATCGCTTATTATCTTTAATCAAATAAGCTGTTTTTGTATTATTTGTATCTTCTAATATATATCCAGTATAATCACCGTTAATTAAAATTACATCCCTATTTTCAGTATAAGAACCTAAAAATTCAATTTGCAAGTAATTTATAAGTAAATTTTCTTTCATTTTACTAACACTAGTAAAAATATTGTTTTTCATATTTTTATTTTCTTCTAATAATTTAATTAATTCAATATCATTAGTTATATTATTTTTCTCTAAAAATGCAATGACTTTTTCTTTTGAAATTTCTTTAGAATCAAAATTATCTTCTTCATATTTTATATAATCGACAAATGTCTTCTTGAACGGCGATATCCAAAATAACATTTCTCTATTTTGATCTTTTTCATCTTTGAAACTATAAATGGCCATATCGGCAGATACATCTGTTTTTTCAAAATTACTAAAATCATTTCTTATTTTTACATTTTTATATGTTAAATATTCATCATTGTTAACTTTTTTATTAGTAAGCGTTACAGTTTTTTCAATATTAATTAAAGGTTTATCAACGGTATTTATTCTATCAACGTTCCAAGAATGTTCTATATAATAGTAATGATCATAATAAAATACCACAAATCTTCTGTAACAAAAAAATGTTAAAACAAGTAAAACTATTAAGGCAGTTATATAAATTATTTTTTTCTTTTTCATCAAAAGCACTCCTAACTATTAATTATAACGATTAACCAATTCATCATATTCCACAGCGATTAAAGAATCAATATGTGGAATAAACCAGAAAATAAGTATCATAATAAAAGCACAATATAAAACCATAGTAATAATAACAATTGCATCATTACTTAATCCTTTTTTTATTTTAATAGAAACATCTCCATTATATAAATTTTCTCCATTTAAATAACGATAGAAATTAGCTAGTGTAATATTAATATATGGTATAACCCAAAATAAAGCAATTCCTAATGTTAGTATTACAACTAAAAGCCTATCAATTAAGCTAATCAGCAAACCATAAAACTCAACTCTATGATCTTTAACTAAATGATTCGCTCTCTTAATCATTCCAAAAATAGTTTTATCTGTCACTTTTTCATCAGATGCAATATACGAAAACATTATGATAACAGGCATAAAATATATTTCTATAATAATTAATAAAAGAAAGCTATATGATGAAAAATAAGTTAAAAAACAAAGAATAATATTAAAAATAATAATTATAAAGAAATATTTTATACACCAACTAGGATTTTTAAAACTATTTTTAATAAGTGTTGTACATTTTATACAATTTCCGCGACTAATTTCTAGACTGGCTTTAATCATTCCAAACGAAACAAAAAACCAAAATATTATATATAAAGGAATTGAAATAAATAAAATAAGTCCAAACACATCAGCAACAACTAATAATCTAGTGTTTACTGAAATTGCAAAAAGAATAATTAAACTAAATAAGGATAAAAGCGTCAAAAGTGGTATTAATATCAATGGGCTTTTTTTTGCTTTTTTCGCTTGCTCTTTAATAGACTTTCTTATAATCGAATCATGAATTGTTTCCTTGTTTATAGAATTTTTAACACTTTGATTTTTATTATTTACATCTCCCATTTCTAAAATTTCTATTTTAGTAACATCACTACTTCTATAATCCATATATTAGCCTCCTAATTTAACTTTGTATTTTTAGTATGAATATTCATCAATATTTATTATATCATTTCCTATATTTAACATTTTCCAACATTTTATATAAAAAATCAATATTATTAAAAAAATTTGTGCATTTTGTTTGCTTCTATTCAAACATTTACACTCTTACCTTTATTAGAATTAAAAAAAGAATATGTTTTTTCATATTCCTTATTTTATAAAATACTTTTTTTATTGATATAACCTCAAACTTAATATTTTATAAAAGTTGCGTACTTTCGTGTGTCATAACATATACACCATCTTCGTTTTTCAAAATAATTTGTTCGTGATTGTTAGTTTGATTTTTTAAAGAAACTCTAAATTTATCTTCTTTCGCATAAGAAACATCAACATCATACTTATAAACATCTTCATTATTAACAATTTCTAATTGTCCAGTTATACTATAAGCGTCTACTTTTTCCAATTTCTTTTCCAAATCTTTTTCAGCATCATTTACGGTATATTTACCACATCCTACCAAGAGAAAACAAACACAAAAAATCATTAAAATTTTTTTCATCATTTCACCATCTTTCAATTTTCTAGTTAATTATATGGTGATTATTTTAAAATATTCTGCATATTTTTCGATTTTTCGGTCAATATATGTAATAGGACAAGGAGGAATAGAATGGAAACATTACAAAAAATTTGTTTGGTTGTAACAATTATTGGCGCGGTAAACTGGGGATTAATCGGTTTACTTGATTTTAACCTTGTTACAACTCTATTCGGTGCTGATTCCGGTTTAACTAAAGTGGTTTATACTTTAGTAGGTATTACCGGTTTAATCAACATTGGTATTTTATTTGAACATATTGAAAATAAGTAAAAGAGTTTTCTCTAATTAAGGGAAAACTCTTTATATTTTACTATAACTATAAGCTAAATAAATATTAGATATCGCATCGATTATTAAAAAAACACCAATTACTCTAATAAATACTGCCACGGCACTAAAAGGATATATAATTAAAATAAGACCTAAAATAAAGATAATTACTGGAGCAATTAAGATTTGTAGCCACTTTTCATAACCATTGTTTTTAGCTTTAAAAACCGTGCCAATTTTATCTAAACTTTCAAGCATTAACATAATACCAACAATAATTGGAATGATTGACACAAACGTTTCAGGATTTATTAAAATATAAATACCTAAAGCGGCAAATAAAATAGATATAAGTAATGTTGCCCGTACTAAAAAGCCACTACCGCCATTTTGAATATAGGAAAATATTCCAAAACAACCAGCAATAATTAATAAAGCTCCAATAAAGTAACAAATAAAGTTACTAACAAAAACTGGACTTATAACCATTACAATACCTAAAACTAAATAGATTACTGACATTCCGATAAAAGTTGATTTTATTTTTTTTACAAAGTCCATAAATAACCTCCATTCTATATAAATAATAAAGTTTTTTTACTCTTTTGTCAAGGCGTATATCTAATCAAAAAAAGAAGAACTTTTATAAGTCCTCCTATTTTTCAACAATTCTAATTTTAACTTTTTTCGTTTTCGATACATAAGTTACTCTCGAATCTGTTCCTTCAACTTTAACTTCAACTTCATGTTCACCAGGTTCATAATCTCTTAAATCAATATAAGCGACAATATCTTCAGCGGTTATGTTATTTAAAACTGAACTAACACCTTGAGCATTAACGGTAACTTGAATATCGTTTTGGCTAACACCTTGAACACTATAACGGTCATCTAAATTACGAACATCAATATTAACATTTTCAATATCTTTATCCGTTGCCGTTCCTAAAGTAAAGCTTAAAGTAATATTATTAACGGACATTGACCTTACACCTTTAGGTTTGGTTAAATCCATTTTATATTCTTTATTTTCTTCAATACCACTAACATCAACTTCCACTGGAATATACTCTAAATCATCTAATGTGGCTTGACTAGCGTAAACTGTAGCTTCACTATCACTCATATTAATTGAGCTTATAGCTTTACCAAATTCAATATCACCAACTGGAATTACTCTAATTGGTACTTGTTTACTTGGTGATTCAATATCAACTTCTACATTAATTTTATTTGGAACGATTTCCACATCAACAATATTTCCATCTTTATCATAAGCTCTTAAAGGTACATCGCTTAAAGAAGTCGTCCCGGTTTCTTCAGCATTTAATTTTTCAGCATCAACTAAAGCTTTAACACTAGCTACTTTAGTCAAGCTATTATCGGCATTCTTATCATCAGTTCCTTTAATAACTACTTGGTCTACTTCTGGCGTTACACTATTAATAATTAATTTCTCATCCAAACTATCTTGATTTAAAATATCAGTTGTTAATGTTTTAGTTTCTGATACTTTTGGATAAATGTTAACTGTAGCCACTGATGGATTTACACTATATTCGATTGAGCTTAATGGCTGACTATATTCAATATTAACTTTATGACTACCAACCTTTAAATTAGTTAAATCAACTGACACTTTAGAAGTTGTTGATTGTTTAGCAATGAACAAGTCAGAACGACTTCCCATTAAAGTTATATCAACATTTTCAGGAAGACCTTCAACTACATAAGCTTCTTCATTATAAACAGCTTCTACTGGTTGATTTTTTAAAACCTCAGCTGTTTTATTAGTAAAGACAATTATTTTTTGGTCGATAACAATAAAGACAACTAATGCTAAAATTAAGGAAACAAATAACAAAGTATTTGATTTAGATAACCAACCTTCTAATGATTTTTCATTACCACCAAATTTATCAGTAAATTTAACGATTAATCTAGTTGTTGGGGTAATAATTTTTTTATCAAAGAAATGACCTATTTTATAGAAAAAACCTTTTTTCTTTTTAGTTTTCTTCATAGCTACCCTCCTTTTCACTAGTCGTTTTAGGATTTGGAGTTAAGCCTTCTAATAAACGAACTCTTACTTCATCTAAAGATAAATTATAAGTAAGTTCACTATCTTCGGCAATTGAAACCCGGCCAGTTTCTTCAGAAACAACGATAGCAATACAATCTGATTGTTCAGCAATTCCTAAAGCTGCCCGATGTCTCGTTCCTAAACGTTTACTAATTACCGTACTAGAGCTAGTCGGGAAAACAGCTCCCGCACATGATATTTGGTCTCCTTCAATAATAACCCCACCATCATGAAGCGGATTATTAGTATAGAAAATAGAGCTTAATAAAGCAGAAGAAATATCGGCATATATCTTTTGAGCTTTATTAATGTAATTAGCTAAACTTGTATCGCGTTCTAAAACCATTAAAGCTCCAATTCTATTACTTTGCATAAATTTAATAGCTGTCACAATTTCATTAACGGCTTTTTCACGTTCACTTAAAGTTAAAGTTTTATGGCGACCTAAAAATTTAGCTCGGCCCAAAGACTCTAAAGCATCACGAATTTCTGGTTGGAAAATTACAATTAAAGCTAGTGGTGCCCATTCAATAACATAATCGATTAAATATCCAATAGTTACTAAATCTAGTAAATCAGACAAAATTTTCGCCGCCACAATAATTAAAATTCCTTTAAACAAAAGAATCATTTTTACATTTTTTCTTAAACTTTTCAAAATATAATAAAGCAATGCCCAAACAAGTAAAACATCGAGAACTTTTTTCGCTAGGACAATAATATTATCTATAGTCATTTTTTACCTCCAATTTATATTATTATAATTATAACACATTATAAAAATATTTAAAATAAATTATCTAATTTTGTCAAAAAAACTACCCTACTTAAGTAGGATTAGCTTTTCCAAATATCTAAAGATTCAGCTTGATTAGCTTCTTTACTTTGATTTGTCTGGGCTGGCGCTGGAGTTGATTCTGGTATAGGTTCTACTTCAGCACTTGGTTGATTAAATACAGGTGGCGCTTGTTCCAATGTTTCACCGACTACTGGACTTTCTTCTATAGCTGGAGTAGGCCCTTCACTAACCAAAGGAGCAGATGGTTCTGGTGCTGGAGTTGATTCTGGTATAGGCTCTACTTCAGCACTTGGTTGATTAAATACAGATGGCGTTTGTTCTAATGTTTCACCAACTACTGTATTTTCTTCTATAACTGGAGTAGACACTTCACTAACTGAAGGGGCAGAAGCTTCTGGTAAAGGACTTGGTTCTGTCACTGTTGGTTCAATTTGACTTTCCGGACCTGGAACGCTAAAAATTGAATCAGTAACTGGTTCATTTGCTTTAGCAAATTCAGGCATCGCAAAATCAATTGTTTCATTACCAGTGTTATCTTCAGCTACAGGCGTTACAATCGCTGGAGCATCAGGAATTTCGTTCCAGCTTTTATCAGCCGTTTGATAAACTTTTTCTTGACGAAGTTCAGCTTCAGTTGGTGAACCTTTAGTCCAAGCATCTAAATTTTCTTTTTCTTGTTTCTTTTCAGCTTTTACTTCTTTTTTGTTTTTATTAGCAAAAATAGTTCCTTCCGCTAAATAACCAATAATTCCTAATATAACAATAATAGCAACAACGATAACCCAAAAAGTTATACTTGTAAATATTTCCATTGTTTCCCTCCTTATTCTTTTTCCAAATAATCAGCACCTTTAAATGGTTCATCTCTTAATAAGCCTGGATAATCTTGTTGTCTTAAAGCTTCATAAACCATAATCGCAACACAATTAGATAAGTTAAGCGCTCTTACTTTATCAGTCATAGGTATTCTTAAACAAGTATCTAAATGGTCTTTTAGTATTTCTTTAGGAATACCAGTACTTTCTCTTCCAAAGATTAAATAAATGTTTTCTTCTTTAGGATAATTAAAACTTGAATGTGGTTTATGTCCATATCTAGTTAAAAAATAATATTTACCCTTATTTTTACTTTTAAAATCTTCAAAATTTTCATAAACTGTATAATCACATTCATTTATATAATTAGCTCCACTACGTTTAACCACTTTTTCATCCAAACTAAAACCAAGAGGTTTAATTAAATGTAAGCGGGTATTAGTGGCCGCACAAGTCCGCATAATATTTCCGGTATTTTGAGGAATTTCCGGTGCATATAAAACAACATTAACCATTATCTATCATCCCATTTTTTTGTAAATTTTTTTCTAAATCTTTTACTTTATAATCAGTAACATCATTAACAACATCAATTATTTGACCGTTTTTAAAACTATATAAACTACTATTATTAGTAATTTTATTAGCTATTTTATTATTTAATGCAAAGTCTTTTAAAATACTAGTAATATTACTATTTTCAGTAATATCAATATAAAGTACATTACTTATACTATTATCAACTATTAAATCCCTAAATTCGCTATCGAATTTGCGAACTTCTTTATTTTCATTAGAGGAAACATATAAAATAAAGTTAGGGTTTTCCTGTGCATAATTACTTATTTCATTTTCATTAATTACTGTTGACACTTCTAATATTGGTGAAGTTTCGGCATAATATAAACGAGTAGTATTATACCAATCTCTTAAATAAAATACGATTAATACAAAACCAATAACTACTATAAGCAAAATAAAATAATTTTTCTTTGGTATTTGCCTTTCCATTTTAATTCCTCCAATTCTATAAACATTTTATCATATATATATTTTTTTGTAAATGACATGAACAAAAATAAAACTGATAAAATATCTATTTAAAGATAAATTATCAGTTTATAAATTTTATAATTTAAATATCAATATAACCCTATTATAAGCCTATATTAGCATTGTTTATCATAAATATGTGTTTTTCCATTATGATTGCTTTTGTTTGAATGTGGGGCAATAGAAGCCAAAATAGAGGGTGGTCCGGCAAGTTCTGGTTTTCTTTGTTTCACTTCTTTTTTAAAAATACTTTTATGACAAATGATGGCCTCTCGCGCGTGGCCTTAGGCCACTGCCAAGCAACTACTGTTGCTTGCCTCCCTCCGGCCTTTATAGTCCTTTTCCCATCTAGTTTTTTTTGGCCGGAGATGCCTCTATTTTAACCTTTCCCCCGCTCTTCCTTGCAAGCAAACACGAGCGGGTTAGGACGCTGCCAAAGGCAGGTCCTGTGACACGGCCTAAAGGCCTTCCGAACTGTAAGTACTTAGTCATCAAACCCCCAAGGTGTAAGGATCAGAGCTAGTCCCTGCTCCACCTGTAATTTGGATATTAGAGCTTAGAGTGACAACTGGGCGGACGCCGCTCGAGGCGTGAGCGGTGTAGTTGTTGAAGTCGCCGCCACTGTTCACCTTCCACACAGAGCGCGAGGAGCTGGCAGAATCCGGCGACATGGTCCACCAATTGTCACTATTAAACATCCAATTGCTATTTTTACATGGTGCACCACTTTGAAGTCCTTGATAGAAACTTGTACAACTACCATTTGTACTTGCTCTGACATATTCCGTCGCATCTATTAATGCAACCTTTCCTTTCCATTTCGCTGCTTTTACTTGTTCCATATCTTGACTCATACTTGTATTATTATAATATAACACTCCTACTTTATATACTGCATCTTCTTTTACCATACTCCTTGCTGTCTCATTTAGCCCATTATAATACGTTTCATTCAAATACGTACTCATTTCTGATTCTTTACTTGGTAATTGATATTTTGTTCCATTATATGTCCTTCCTAATGTCGTTATTGGGCTTAAGTTTGTATCATACAGTGTACTACTACTTCCATAGATATTACATCCACTACTATAATTACAATATTGGCTACTATTATACCTTCCATTACTACTTGTATCAAATACTCTATCTAATAGCACTCCATTTCGCATTATTTTGATTGTATTATCACTAGTATTGACACTGATTATCCTCCATTGTTCTCCATTGAAGGTAACATAGTTATTTGGATTACTTCCTCTATATGTGTATACATTATCTTCATATAAATCTTCATATAGGCCATCACCGCTAGTTACTACTCCAGTACTTTCTAATAAATCACTTCCTAATGAACCAACTTCAACCGTATAAGTACTTGTATTAACAGTGTTCGTTCCGTCACTGACTCTGGCTACTAATATTCCACTTTCTGTAAACTCTACTTTTTGACTTTGGGTCGCTGCTATCCATTCTCCACTATCTTTTTGATATTCGTATGTTAATCCTTCTCCTTCTGGATAACTTATAGTAACTGTTTTGCCATTATTCGTTTCTACTTCACTAAAGGTTGGCACATTTAAGACACTGGTACTTACTTCTTTATCTTCACTTTCTACTTGTAAGTTGTCTCTATTGGTTACTCTTACCTTTATTGTATGACTTGTTCCTTGCGTTAGTCCTGTAAAAGTATAGGTATTACTTCCTTCTATATATTCATTATTATCTATTTTATATTCATATTTAACTATTTCTCCATCTTCATCACTAGCACTAGTTACAACAGTTATACTATTAGTTGTACTGCTTGTACTTACATTATCTATTACTGGTGGAGTCGTATCTATCTTTCTAAATATCGCATACAGTGTTGTATTATTTGCTGGCATTGTATAGCTTTCTAATCCTGTTACGGCATCTTTATCGGTATTCCACCCCATAAATTCATATCCAGTTTTACTAGCCGTATAACTTAAATTTACATCTGTATTTTCAGCTACATAATTATTTATCGCATTACTACTTTCTCCACCATTAGTTGTATAATCATATGTTACATAATATTCATCAGCTGGTAAGGGATTTTCACTATCTTGAGCTACATCGATACTGACATCTAAACTTATATCTATATCTCCTGGGATACTGGTTACATTGCTATTAAATTCTACTCTTACTTGTAATTCTTTACTTTGATGTCCTTCAATAACGTCTCCTTTAGAAAGACCTGATAAAGTAAAGGTTACATACTCATTTTCTTGATAATAAGAATTTATTTTTTCAATCCGGGCATCGATATCTCCCCTATTTTCAATCGTTACGGTATATAAAGCATAATCTCCAGGTTTAGAAAGTCCTGTATGAAATGAGGCATATAATCCATTGGTATTATCATAAGTTGGTTCTTCTAAATCTGTTGCTCCATTAAGTTCTGATTCAATATTCGTTATTCTAACATCCCAGTTACTGGTTATGTTACTAGTACCAGTAATGTTTAACTGACTTGAAAAAGCAGCATAGCCTATCCCCATTAAGACTAATACCGCACATAGTCCTAATATTATATAATTGTTCTTTCTTCTTTTATTCATAATTTCCCCACCTTTTTTTATATTATTAACCATATTTTTGTTTTTATTCTAATTAGATTTTAGCCTATAGTTTCGCAAATGTCAATAATAAAAAGAGGACTTTTAATCCTCTTATATCTATTTATACATTGATTTTATTGGTATTACGCAGTACGCGTAGTGTCAATTTTACACATTTTTTTATATTTCATCTTCTTCACTAGTTACATCAGCTAAAGTAACATCTGGTAAATATATTTGTCTTTCTTCACAAATTCTTTTAAATTTTTCTCTAAAAGCCGCGCATTCCTTAACTCTACTATCAGGATAAATACGTTTACTATTACGAATAGCCATATAAACATCAATAATATCAACTTCCGTTTTATTTTCAAATAAAGCATTAGAAAAAGCTCCTGATAAAACAGATAAAGACACATCTGGATACATAGCTGATAAGCCATAAACCCTTTTAAATTCACTAGTTGCACTAACAATAGATTCCATAAGTAAAGTTGTTAAATAATGATTTGGTTGCATTTTAATACCTGTTTTGTATTCAATTTTCGGAATTGTTCCGAGTAATATTTGAACAGTTGCTTCCTCACTAGGTTCAGAAACATCAATTCTATCAAAACGACGAAGAAACGCCCTATCACGAACAATATAAGTTTCATATTCAATAGTTGTTGTCGCGCCGATGGCTTTAATATCACCACGGTCTAAAGCTGGTTTTAAAATATTAGCTAAATCCATTGGACCATCACTATTACCCCCAATTAAGGTATGCACCTCATCTAAAAACAAAATAGTTTTAGGGGCTTTTTTAAGTTCACTAACTAATAAATTAACAACACTTTCTTCTTTACCATTAACTAGCATCGTTCCTTTTAAACTAGATGTATTTATTTTAACAATTCTATAGCCTTTTAAAGCATTAGGAACAGCATCTCTTTGAATTAAATAAGCAATTCCTTCAACAATCGCAGTTTTACCAATACCAGCCTTACCAGTAAGTAAAGCTGATTTATCAGGCGTTAGTAAAACAAGCATCGTTCTTTTTATTTCTTCATCCCTTGCGATAGCAGGATTAGTAACATATTCTTTAGCTGTTAAATCATCACAATAATTAACAATAATTGGATATTCATTTCTATCAAGGGGTGGCGCTAAATGGATATTATTATTCATATTATTTCTCCTTTATATAATTATTTTCGGTTAAAGCATCTACTATTTCACTGTAAGAAGCTTCACCTTCAATTCGGTTAAAAGTACTTTCTTCTTGACCTTTTTCAATAAAAATTGTTGTTGGTGTTCCTGAAAATGGAAATTTAGCTTGTAAACTACTAGTGTCTTTTTCTGATAAATTATCAACATCAATATAATAAACACCATCAACATTATTTTCATCAATTACTTTATTTAAAGTTACTTTATAAGAAGCACAGTGCGTACAAGTAGCTGAACCAATAAATAAAACAAAACTTTCCTTATCATCTAACATCTTATTTAAATCAGTATAACTAATTTCTGTGTAGGTTTTTGTACTACCACAACCACTAATCAATATAGCTACGGTAGCTAAAACTAAAAACATTAAAACTTTCCGCATGTTATCACCTTTATAATTATATAATATTTTTGTGAAAAAAAAAAGACTAAATTAATCATTTAATCTTTGTGACTTTTTAATTACAATTAGTTGGTCGGGAACTAATAAGATTGTTTCGTTTTCATCAGCTAAAGCATTCGCACTAGTGCCTAAATTACTTATAACCTTTTTTAACGTATCACCTTCACTAGTTACATAAAAATTATAGTTTTTGCTTGGCACAAGTATTTCTTGATTAGGATAAATAATATCATCTTGGTTTAAACCGTTTAATTTTAATAATTGATTAGGATTAACATTAAAACGTTTAGCAATTTCATACATATTGTCCCCTTTTTTAACAATATATTTAGTAAACATTTCTTCGCCTTTAGGAACAACTAAATAAGTACCCGGCATTATATTAGAAGAAGACAATCCATTAAGTTCTAAAATTATATTAGGGTCAATACCAAGTTTATTACTAATACTATCTAATGTTTCCCCATTTTGAACTTGATATATTCTATACATACTTTCACCTCACCATATTATATGATAAAGGTTTAAATCAGTCACCAAAAAAAGAACTTTTCAGTTCTTAACGCGAGCTTTTAATTTTATCAACAATTAAACCTAAACCAATTAAAATTGTTACAATTGAAACTAAATAACGAACACCAGGGATTAGATTTAAAATCAATAAAACAAATAAACCAATTAAGCCAATTAACAGCATATTCATATCTTTATTAAAGACTTTTTGCCAAATCTTATAACCTAATAAATAAGCTGTAAAGATTGTTGATAAGTAAATAGCAACAAAGTATAAAACTAATAGCACAATACTAAGTGGTATACCAATTACAGTAATCATAAGAATAACCGCAATAATTGGGATTAATACTAACGATACTAAACCTTTAGTAAAAACTTCTAAACCTTCATCAAAAGTAATTTTCTCATATTTTTTATTAATATATTCAATAACTTTTGGAAATAATAAACAAATAACGGCAAAGATTAAAGCATAACAAGCAAATGATAATACTTTATTTGAAATAGTATTAAAGTAATTTTCTTCATCTTTATTGTTAATAGGGTCAGTCTTTATTGTCTTGCCAATTACCGCTTTATCACTTATTTTAGCTACCGCATCACTTGGATATGATAAATTACCTTCAATAGTAGCATCTTCGACTGTAATATTTTCGCTATAAATTTTGACATTACCTTTAATATTAGCATTTTTAATCGTTACTTTAGAGGCATAAATACTAACATTACGGTTAAAATCTCCATCTAACTGGATATCTGTACCAAAAATAATTGTATCACGGTTAAAACTTGCATCACTAGTCGTACTAATAATATTACCAACAATTAAAGCATCATTGTTAACAGTCCCCGTAATTTCAACATTATTACCAACTAAAGCGGCATAATCAGTTTCGCCATTAAACGCGACATTATTACCAGCACCAGCGGTAATTCCTTTAACCTCACTATTAACTTCAACACTATTACCAGCTAAAGCCGTAGAAGCATTGACATTGTCCTCTAAAACAATATCATCACTGGCTTCACTATGAAAGTGTTCAATAGTCATAGCTTCAACATTTTGCACGCTGAAGAAAAGTACCAAAGCAAGTAAAATTTTACCTATATTTTTCATTAATATCACCACCTTAATCTTATCATATTAATTTGCATAAATCAATATGTCATTCCTTGATAATCTTCAGGAATTTCAAAATCTTTATCGTTTACTTTTTGATTGAAAGTTATAACTTCATATAGAAAATTTTCAGTATTTGACTCTTTTTTTATAAACTTTAATTTTTTATCGTCAAAATAATAAGTAGTTTTAATGTCGCCAAACTTATAAGTCTCATATGTATATTTAAAACTATTTATTTTATCCTCCCCAGTTTTATAGCTTTTATTTTTTAATTTATCCATACTTGGTGGTAAAATACCTTCAGCATAATTTAGTGATTGCGTGATTGAGGACGCATTATAAGTTTTATTTATAGTATCTAATGTATATCGATAACCACCCTTTTCAATAAGAATTAAAGTACTATCACCAATTACTTCATAATAAATATCATCATTGTTTTTTTTAATAGTAATTATACTATTACCATCTTTAAGTTTTAAATTATAAATACTATTATCATATTTATTTTCACTAAAATACTGATAAGTAAGCGCCCGGCCATCAGGATTTTTTATAGTTACTTCTTCATTGCCACAACCAGTTAATAATAAAACTAGTAAAATTAGAATTACTTTCTTCATCTTTCACCTACTTTTCCCGAGCTTTTAAATAATGGGTAAAACCAACTAATAATGGATAATCATTTAAACTAGCAATAGCTTCTTTAAATAAGCTATTCATTTTATCTTCCGCATATTTTTTAGCCCCAGATTCTGTAAATATTGTTCTTATTTTATCATAATTATTAGTCCCATAATACTTTAAAAGGTCATCTTTATATTCCGTTTTTAAGGTATAACTATATAAAATAGTTTGCTTATATTCTTCAGCGTCTGATAAACTTTTACCAATTTTTTCTTCATTACCATAAATTCCTAAAAGGTCGTCTTTTATTTGAAAAGCAATTCCCACATTTAACAAACATTTTTCAAATTTATTAATTACATCATCACTGGCATTACCTAAAACTAGTCCAAGACAGAAAGGCCCGATAACTGAATACCAAGCAGTTTTTAAAGTATATATTTCAAATACTTGATTTTCTAAATTTTCACTTTGATTTATATATTGTTCTTTAAAGGGGAGAAATACATCAAGCATTTCACCTTTACAAGTTTTAATAACCATATCATTATAATAATTAAGTAATTTCCCTATATTTGGATAATTTTTATATTGTTTTAAGATAAATGAACTAGCAAGGAAAAAACCTAAATCACCAAGACAAAGTGCCATTGAATTGGCTAGGTCATCTATATCTTGAACTTTATACTCTTTTTTATATAACACCGGAATAGTATCTTTACCACGTCTTTTTAAAGATTTATCAATAATATCATCATGAATCAGAATAGAGGTTTGAAATATTTCAACCGCTAAAGCTAGTGGCAAATAGTTATCATCTTGTTTACCCGTTTGATATCCTAAAGCCACCAAGGTAGCTCTTAAAAATTTCCCATCAGCATTATGAAAAACAAACTTTTCTAATGCATTTTTAATAATAGGATTATTTTCATTATTTAATAATTCATCATTAAATTTATCTAATCCTTGTTCACATTTCTTTTTAACCTTTTGATAAAATATTAAAAAATTATCAAGCTTAATAATATCTTGGTCTTCCGTCATTAAAACCCCTTGATTGTTTTTTCGCCAACTGATAAATTCGTTTAAGTTAGCAAATTTTATTAATTTACCATTATATTTCAGTTCATACATTTTAATTCTCCTTTGTATTAGAAAGAAAAAGCTAATTTAATAGCTTATTATTTTCACTTTGTTATCCCCAAATGTTTTTTCTATTTTACTTTTATGAGAAGCACGATTTATTAAAGCTTCGTCAATGTTTTCATTTATAATATCGGCAGCGACACTGTTTTCAGGAATAGTAGTACTTTCTAATTTTCTTTTTAAATTAAAGATGGTTTCATAATCTAAATAAGAAAGTATAATTTCTAGTTGCAAATCTAAAACCTTAAAAGTGGCTCGTTTTTCTAAAACCGGGTCATCATAAGTTTCGGTAGAGATTAAAGCATCAACCGTTTCCCAAAAAGCAGCATCGATATATTTAGTTAAACATACTGCTCCTGTTATAAAATCGACACCGGCCTCGTCATTTAACTGACTAACTGTTGGAATATTTAAGTTATTAACATTGAACCGGGCAGTTAATAAATCACTATCTAAAGTAGGTGTTTCAAAACAAGTATCATATTTAGCTTTTGTTAATAATTCTTTTTCTAAATCAGTATTATTAATACGACTTTGTAAACGTACTAAAAATTCACTAATAAGCGTTTTTTCAATATCTTTTTCAGGAATCTCGTCTTCAGCAAATAAAGCTTCCATAAGTTCACTATATTCGTCATCGTCATCATATTTTTCATCATTTGTAAGCTTTAATAACTGACTAGAAATACGATTAACAATATGAACATAGTTAGGATTATTATCAATCGTATCTTCTTCAAATAAAATGACATTCATTTCATCAACATCAATATTACTATTTTTAATTTTAGTTAAAATATCGTTTTCTAACGACATTAAGTCTTTTATGTCATTAACAATTTGCCCATACTCGTTACTGGCAACTTTTCCTGAAAGTTCTAGTTCACATAACTTACTATATTTCTCATAAACATTTTCAGTAATTTTTGTAAGGGATTCTAACAATTCTTTTTCTAACATATTTCTTCTCTCCTACTTATATTATATACTTTAAAGAGAAAAAAAACAAGCAAAAAAAGCCTCAAGCGGCTTTTACCATATTTACATATCCATTTACTTGACTAGCCCAAGTAGAGCTAGAAGCATATTTAGTATTAATTTGTTCTAAAGTTGTAAGTCCATAATCATAATAATTCTTTTTTAAATTATATATATAACTTTTAATTCCTTCTTCTAATGAAGAAAAGGTTATTAAGCCACCACCGCTGCGCATACCACCTACATTATTGTATTTTTTTACAGCATTACTACAGCTAGAATTACAACCAGTTTCGTGCAAACTAATTCCTACCGCAATATAAGGGTCTACTCCATAATCTACTGAATATTTGGCATAGTAATATCCTGTCCCCGACAAATTACTATGAAGTGCGCGGTTAAGTTTAGCCGTAAGTTCATCTAATGTCATGCCGTCATAAACAACTGGCTCTCTTAATGCTTCTTGTGTTGGTTCATTTTCTTCTTCCGGAAGAGGTTCTACTTCTTCTTTTGGTTCTGGCTCTGTTTGTGTAACAGTTACCTGCTCTTCAGCTACTGGAATTGCAGCCGCTAAATCAGCATTATATTCAGCCGAATTAGTCAATTCTTTTGAGTCAGCTTCATAGGCCCTCTCATCACCTTGAAGAGCAATATTCACAAGATGCGGAGCTGTAATTGCTACCAAGACACCAAACACTAATATAGCGCATACTATATAATTTGACTTCATAACATCTCTCCTATACTGGTGTTAATTTTATCATAAAAAAGGCTAGAAGTCAAATCGACATTATACCATCAAAAAAGCACAAGAAATACTTATGCTTTTACAAATTGAGGACCATTTTGAGGATTGTCATTACTATTTCCTTTATCAAGCATATCAACTAAAGCTGAAATTTGTTCATCTAATTGTCTACTTTCTTCTTCTAAACGTTTACGTTCTTCAAGCATATCTTTAAGTCCTTGTAACACTTCTTTTTTATGTTCTATTTCTTTAACTAAATCTTCAGTACCTTTTTTAGCTGATTGTAAATTTTGGTCTAATACATCATTTTGTGGTTTTTCTGTTACAACTTTATTTCTTGATGTTTTTGCTAAACAACGCAACACAACTTCTTTAGTGTGTTCATTTATACAAGGGCTAGAGATACCTTCAGAAAATTTAATAAAATCACCGATGGATTCAATATTTTTCCTTTCCTTAAGTCTATTAAAGTTCTTTTTAGCTTTTCTCCCCATATCAATATGCTCAGATTTAATAGAATATGATTCTGAAATATTAAAACCAAGTTCCTGCATTCCCTTAACTATTTGTTTCATTTTTAAATATTTTAATCCTTCAAAATTTTCATTATAAATTCTCTCAAATAAATCTTTATCAAGTTCATAATCCTTTTTATAAACTAAAACTTTAGGATTAGTCACTATAGCATCACGAATAAAACTTTCATCATTATTCAATTTTTCTGAAACCTGTTTAATAGAAAGCGGGTTTGCTTTAATACAAACTAAAGCAAGTTCTCGATTTTCTTTAATTTTAGGTCCGGCATGTTTTAGTACTGGTCCAGTTGTTTTCACTTTGGCATTAAGGGCTGCCATAACAACATCCTCATCCTCACGTAATTCCGGACTTATAAAAATTTCTTCAGGATGGCAAAAAACACTAGCATCTTCAGAAACTGCTTTCAAAACAACTTCTTTATTATTACCATCAAAATTATATAATTGTTTTTTCATTTAAACAAAACCTCCTTTTTTTACGGAACTTATTATAATCAAATTTTCTATTTTGTCAAATTTAGTCAAAGAAAAAGCATAATAAGTGTTATGCTAATTCGAGTTTTTATATAAATTTAACAATTCAGCCAATTTTTTATTTTTTTCAATTACTTCTTTTTGAAGCTTTTCTACTTCTTTTTGTAATTCTTTAATAAGGTTATCTATCTCTTCTAAAGTATAATCTTCTAAAACTTTATCGACTTTTTCCATCGTCACCATTTGCTTTCTCTTTTAAATCAGAATCTATTCCCAATTGTCCAAGTATGGCTGAAATTTGTTCGTCTAATTGCCTGCTTTCTTCTTCTAAACGTCTTTTTTCTTCAGCTAAAGCTTGAAGTTCCTTTATTTTTTCTTGCCTACGTTGTTCGTCTAATAAAGCTTGAAGTTCACTTAATCTTTCACGTTTACGTTGATTAGCCAAAGCCATTTCTTCATTTGATTTAGAAACATCTTTAAGTCTTTGGTCAATTTCTGTTTCTTTTGTAGGCTCTATAGTCTGACTAGAAACTTCTTCTGACATTTCTGTTTCTTTTGTAGGCTCTATAGCCTGACTAGAAATTTCTTCGGCAACTTTTTCAGGAGTTTTTGTCTCTATTTCCTCATCAGAAATGACTTCAGTTTTCTCTGGTTCTTCAGAAACTTCTGGTTTTGTCTCTGAAACTTCTTCTGGCATTTCAACTTCTTTTGTAGATTCTATAGTCTGACTAGAAATTTCTTCGGCAACTTTTTCAGGAATTTTTGCCTCTATTTTCTCATCAGAAACAACTTCAGTTTTCTCTGGCTCTTCAGAAACTGCTGGTTTTTCCTTTGGAGCAAAAGATTCATCAAAATCTAAAGTAAAATCAATTTCATTTTGCTCTTTAGCATTCTTTATTTCCCAATCCATACCTACTTCATTAAGTAAATTAATTTGTAACCGTGATAATTTATTATTTCGTTTATCCCAGCGTTGTGCTGGAATCCAAGAGCCAATATTTACACCATTATGTCGATACCAAGAAGAAACTTCCACCGTACCTCTAGTTTCAACATAATCTTTATAAGCTAGAAAATATTTTAACCATTCTTTACCGCTTACATTATTTAACTCTTCTGGTATATTACCTTCTGTTAAATCTTTAAGACTACTATATTTTTTTTCTTTTGCTTGTTCTATAGGTGGTTCTATTACTTCTGTAACAGCATCTTCTTTAACTTCATTTTCCATTAAATATCTTTTTGACGAAGTAATAAATTCTTCTTTTAAACCATAAGTCCAATCTATATTTTGCCTATTTAACATATTAATCTTGCTTTCGTCAAGCTCTAAATTCCAATAAGCACGTTGCTGCGCCCTTAACCAATGTCCAAGTTTACAACCTTTATAACTAACAGAAAATTCTACAACATTAGTTTTATTTACTATTTGATATTCTATAAGCATATTATAGTTTTCCATCCAGTTTTTATCAATGTTAGACAAAGTTTCTTCTGCTTGAACATTAATATCTTTTTCTTCAGTTTGGTCTTTCATAAAGCCATGTTTATCTATTAATTCTTGCTTATTTTCAGAAGATGTTTTACCTTCTAAAATACTCTCAAGTGTAACTATTGGAAAATCTTTAGGAAGAATACCAGCTTTAATATATGTCCGGCGCTTATCAGCCAAAGTAGAATTTTTAATATCATAAGTCCAATCTATGTGTAATTTTTCCAATTCTGTAATTTGATAATCATTTAAGAGTCCAAAATGATAATTAACTCTTTGGTCTTTTAACCACCTAGTACAACCACTAATTTTTTCATTTATATTACCTTTTTGATTATAATGTAGTCTTACCTCCTTTAAATTACTTTCCCAATCCAGTGATACGCCATTAGGGAGACTTTTATCTTCTTCAGACAATTTTGCAAGTGGATAGTCTTCAGGTATTTTCCCGTTTTTTCTTAACTTTTTCCACATTTTTTCTATATCATTATTATCAATACCATATGTCCAATCAATATCTAATCTTTCTAAAAGAACTATTTCGGTTTCTGAAAGCAAATTCAAATGATACAAACATCTTTGTTCCGTAAGCCATCTTACACAGTTTTTTATCGGTACATTAATTGCACCAACCTTGTGATAATATTCTTTAACTTCACGGTATTTTTTCAACCACGCTCTATCAACATCACCAATTATTGCATCTTTTAAAAGTTCAATATCACCATCATCATATTCTTCTTTTTTTGCATTAGTAATTGAAGGTTCAGGCAATTCAATATCAATACTAGTTAAAGCTTCAATTTCAACAGGTGAAAGTTCGCCTTTTTTTGCTCTTGCTCTTTGAACATCTAGCCATTTACCTAATTTGGCTTTTACAACTTGCTCATTATACTGTGGATCAACATAACCAAGCTTATCATATACCATCTTTGCTATTCCAAACATTGCTCGCCAATCTGAATCCAATGATTTAAATTCAGGATTTTCATTATAAGGGATTTTTGATGCCGGTCGTTCTTCAGGTTGGTTTAACTCTTCTTTGATAACTGGCTCATCTTCAGTTATTTTTTCTGCAAATTCCTCTTTTTCATTTTTCTTCAAAGGTATCAAATTAAAGAAACCTTTAATCACTTCATCACTTTGATTTAGTAATTCCTCTAACTTTTCTGAATCTTTTATAAGTTCAGCCGTACGAGCCAGAGAAGCATCAGTATTTTCACAACGTTTTTTTACATAATCTTGTACACTTTTTGGCCAATCGCCTTTTTTCTGAATAACACCAACAACATAAACATAATTATTCGGAAGCATTCTAAAAAGTACCCTTATTTGTTTGTTTCCGCGGCTTCGAAATATATTATCATAATAATTAAGATTTTCAATCAATTGTCCATCACAAGTAAAATCAGCACGAATACGGTCAAATGCTTTTTTCACTGCCCAATATTCAGAACGATCAATTTTACCTAAATCTTCAACAAATGGCATATTGTCTTTATCATTTTTAGCTATAATAATTTTATCAGAATATCTTTCTTCTTCTATTTCTATACCATTTAAATAATCACGGCAAAAATCTATTTTTTCTTCCAAATCTTCAATATTTAATTCCTCTTTATCATTTTCACTAATTAATTCCAACATCGCTTGTTTTTCTTGTTCAAGGCCTTTAATAATTTCTTCCATATCCTGCTTAAAGGTTTCACGATTTTTATTTGGTAAAAGACTTAATATTTGTTCCATATCATTCTCATCGATTATTATACTTATAATCGCCTTTATTTCTTCTTGAGTCACTGTATCCCTCCTACTCGTCTATTATTTTTATTATAGCACACTCTAATAAAAAAAAGAAGAACAATTTAATTAATTCTATTTACTTTACGCCCATTTAAATATCTTACTTTTATGCTTTCTTGTCTTTCTTGTTCGTATCGTTCTTTTACATTAATAGCATATGCGTTAGTACTAGCCATTAAATTTTCATATTTGTTAGTTTTAATAAAGATTTTATCTAGCTGACCTTTAGTGAGTAGTCCTTTAACTATATCATATTCATCGTATAATCTTTGTTCTTCTTCGTCCTTACTATTTTTATATGGTATGTGCTTATTTTTATTATAAAATAACACATAACGTACTAATACTTCTTCTATTTTTAATTCGTTTAATATTTTATCTAAAGCTGTTTTTAACATAGCCAGTTGATTATCCTTTTCAAAACGCTCGGTTTCATTATTAACCTGCTTAAAATCAGCAATAATTTGCTTAATCTCCGATTTTAATAATTCACTAATATTTTCTTCTTCCAAACTTTGTAGTAAATTCTCATAATAACTAATATCAGCAACTACCCTATCATAAAAAATAATTAAATTTACTTCATCCATTTCAAAAGCATCTTTTAAAAAATCATTTATTGATATAAAATTATCTTTTTTTAATTTTTCATAATATTGTTGTTGCTTTATTTTATTTATCATCGTGAAAACATACGATTTTTCAGCTTCTGAAAGTTCACTAAACATTATTTGGTATCTCGTATCATTTAAATAATCACTAATACTTTGAGCATAATTAATTATTTTATCAACTACATCTTTTCTTATTTTTGATTTCTTTTCTATTTTTTGCTCATTTATTTTTGAAACAGTGTTTAATAATTTTTCAGCAATGACTGAATATTTATCATTATTTAATCTAACTATTCTAGATAAAGCAATTTTAGTATATATAGGAACACTTTCATTTTGACAATTCTCAACTGTTTCTTTTAAAAACTTCAAAATTTCAAGTTCACTAACATTTAAGTTTAAAATCAATTTTTCCCAAACTGTTAATGGATAGTTTTTAACAATTTTTCTTATTTCTTTTCTGATTGTTCGGTTTCCATTAGTTAAAAATTCTAAATAAATATCCGCCAAACTATTTTTTTCAAGTTCTTCTAATACCGGAATATTTTCTTTTAAATATGTAAATAATTTTTCTTTATTAGTTTCATATTCAGCTTTCTTTTTTAGATAAACACTGTCATACCCGTTTAATTGTTTTAACCTTTCTTCTTCAGAAACCATTAAAGAATTTGGCAATAAAACATTTAAAGATTTAAGCCTTTCTAACTGATTATTAGTAATATAATCTTCATATCTAAAGATTAAATTATATGCTTTTTTAACTTCTTTATCTTTGATAATAAACGATACAATTATACCTCTTATTCGGTTAGCTTTTTTATATTTAGTTAATAAATATATCGCATTTTCTATTCGTGAATCAATTATTTTTTCTCTCGTAATACTATTTTTTATAGTGTTTAATTCAGAAAGTATTTCTTTTGAAGAATCAAGAATTTTAAATTTAGCTAAAATGCTGTCATAAAAAGCACATTTTTCTGGTTTCTTAACTTTTAATGCCTTAACCGCTTCTTCAATATCTTCATATATTCCTGTAATTTCCGAGTGAGAATTAAAATTATTAACTGAATCAAATATTTTAATATCTCTGTCTCTACTAGAAGTCGATAATGCTCTACCTATTTGTTGTAAATAAATAATTGGTGATGTTGTTTTTCTATTTAAAATAACTCCATTAACTTTATCAACGTGAACCCCTTCATTTAGAACATTAACGGCAAATAATATAGAAAGGCCTCCTCTATCCTGATTAAAACTATCTAACTCTTCCTTATTTTCTTCTCTAGTTTGATTACTATGAACCTCATATCTTTTAACATTTTCAAAATGCCGAAACCACACTTCACTTTGTCTTTTACACTCTTGTAATTCACCTAAAGTTGAACAAAAGATAATATATTTTTCACCATCTTTAATATATTTATCAAAAAGGTTTGTATAAGCAAATTCAGGGTCAACTTCATTTTTAACGACTTCTAATCTTTTCATTAATTGTTTTTTTTCTTCACAAAAAGATAATGATTGAACTTTTTTTAAGGCTTCTTGATATTCTTTATATAAAGTAACCGGTGATGTAATATAAGTTGGGGCTGGTAAAAGACCTTCAATAATAGCTTCTGCCAAAGTCTTGGTTGAAGCTACATTATTATCAAAAAGTTCGGTCGTCATATTACGAGCATTATCTAAATATCTAATTGGTGTAGCCGTAAGACCAATAAACTTTTTATCTTCTTCTGAAGCGTCTAAAATGGCTTTTAGTTCTTTTAATTTTTTATTAGTCTTGGCGGCTCCTGTCCGGTGATATTCGTCAAAAATAAAAACATCATATTTATCATAAAGCTCTTTCATATCTAAATCTAAAAGAGTACGATAAATCATTGTATCAACATTTAATTCTTCAGAATCTAATCCTAAAGTTTGGGCATCACGTTCTAGCAATTGGTCCAAAATCGGATAAGTTGGCGCGAGATATAAAGCTTTTTTATCTTGGTGTTCAGCCAAATATTTAAGTGCGATAAAACTTTTTCCAGTCCCGGTTGCGTGATTAATAACTGCACATTTATTATCTTCAAGCATTTCTAAAAGACATTTATATCCCTGCTCATTATGTTCAAATAATTTTAACGACAATACTTTCACTCCTTTCTTAAAAGAAAGCTAGGAACGATTCCTAGCTATTTAACGTATATAATCATATACCTTACTGCTTCTTAATGGATGACGTAGTTTAGCTAACGTTTTACTTTCAATTTGTCTAATGCGTTCTCTTGTAACTCCAAATAATCGGCCTACTTCCTCTAAAGTTCTTGGGATTCCATCTACAAGGCCAAAACGAAGACTAATAACCTTTTGTTCTCTTGGTGCTAAAACATCTAATATTCTATTTATATCATCTTGAAGCATAGTATAGCTAGCCATTTCAAAAGGGTCAACTGATAAAGGCGTCATATTTAACGGCAACATCCCATCTTCAGTTATTGAACTATCTTGCATTATTCCTTCTTCATAATAGCCGTTTTCATAAATGTTTTCTAATTCCTCATTTATTAAAGCATCATAATTTATAGCATCATTAGCAAATTCTTTTAATTCTCTAACTCTTTCGGGTGGCAATCCCAACTGGTCGGCTAAATCCTTATCAGTTGGCGTATAACCTAATGATTCTTCTAATTCTCTAGTTATATTAGCAATTTTATTAATAGTTTCTAAAATATTAGCTGGAATTCTAATAGTTCGAGCCTCATCTACAATAAATCTACCCAAGTTTAAGTTCCAAACATTAACATAGGTACTTAACTGATTTTTACTAGCTTCTTGATAAAATTTAAATATATACTTATCTACAGCTTTTATAGTTAACATAAATGAGAGCATATACTTATCTTCTTCTGATAAATTATATTTATAAAATTTTTTTACAATAGGTATAGCTAACCGAAGACTATGAGTGATTAAATCTTCTCTTAATTCTTTATATTTTGTTAGAGTTTGCTGATAAGCTTCTAAAATATTAGCATCTTCACAATTATCAATATCTAGTGACTCATAAGCATCAAGCATTCTTTTATATTCAGCAAGTATTCTTAATTTACGTTTTTGCGTTCTTTTAGGATAAGGTTTCGTAGCATCATTTAATAACGTCTTATTAACAGCAAACCTTGAATAACCCTCAAGTTCATTTTCCGCTGTACTATCATTACCACGAAGACTATAGCCAGCTTCATTAATATAATCATAAGCCACTTGGATTTCGGCTGCATTTAAATCATTACCATCAATTTTAATTTCTAAAATCTTACCCAAAGGGATAACTATTTTATAATCTTTAGCATCAATTCCTTTTCGATATTCACGGGCAAGTTCTTCTACAGCTTTAATTATTTTTTGTTCTTTTTCCGCAGGTACATCTTCTAAAAAATTAAGTTCTTCTTCAAATTCATAATAATCATAATCTTTAACTAACATAATATTCCCCCTTTTCTAATGATGCATATTATATACTTTTTTTCAAATTTGTCAAATTCACGAAAAAAAACTGCCTTAAGCAGCTTTAATTTCATTCATATAAGCGGTAACTTGACTCGCCCAAGTACTACTAGCCGCATATTTTGGACCAATAGTCTCTGGCGTCGTTAATCCTTGGCTAAAATAATTACTATAAAGGTTATTCATATAAGCACTAATACCTTCTTCTAACGTGGCAAAAGCTTTATATGAGCCCCCATTACAACCAGGACTACCTTTCATACCTCCCACATTATTACACTGTTTTAAAAGTGTACTACAATTCCACTTACAACCTGTTTCGTGCATAACAATCGCTACAGATAAGTAAGGGTCTATACCCAAAGATATAGCTTTTGAAGCAAAAGTTTCCCCATAACCTGCTAAATCAGAAGATAATGTTCTGTTTAATTTAGCTGAAAGTTCTTCCATTGTTAGACCATCATAAACGATAGCTTTTTTAGCTTCTTCCTCTTGCTTACGCTTTAATTCTTCAGCTTCTTTTGCTTCTCTTTCTTTTTCTTCTTCATTGATTTTCTTTAATCTTTCAACATTAACATCGACTTTAAGTTCTTCAGGCGAACTTGTAAAGTCTTCATCCAAATTAAGCTCGATTTCCTCGCTCTCTAAAGCATTTGTATTTAAAACAACATGTTTTTCCTCTTTATCAAGTGCGAGTACGACAGAACAATAAATTGTTCCAAGTAATGTAATGATTACGGCCATACTAACGGCCTTAATCGATCCACTTGTTTTCATTTTCACCCTCTCCTGCTTTTTTGGTTGAAACAGGCCCTATTCTAACACATATATTTTCCTCTGTCAAATTTTGGCATATAATATGCTTATCTATATTATATGCGAGATATTAAATTATTATACAAAAAAACGTGATTAATCCACGTTTTGTAGTTCAGCTATATAAATGGTTTGCTCGGTATCACTATCTTTAGTACAAGTAATCATTGTTAAAGTTTGCTTGTTTTTATTACGATATATCGTAACATCACCATCTTTAGTCTCATTATAAATATTAACTATTTTATATTCATATTTATGATTTTTATAAGTAATATAAGCCACATCCCCAACTACCAATTGATATAAATGCTTAAAATAACCTAAATAACTACTGCCAGAATGAGCAACTAATATAACATTACCATTCTTTTCATCAGGATAGTTAGAAGGTTCTAAAAAAGTTACATTATGACTAACATTATTATATTCATTATCTTTATCATAAAATCCCCGATTTAAATTTATTTTGGGAATATCGAGGATACCTAAATATTCACCTGTATCATATTCAGGATTGGGCTGCTTTGGTTCTTCTGTTTCTTCGGCCTCAACATTTTGCGGAGTATTATCTTCTTCTTCTGTCGCTAAAGCAATACTTATTTGCTCATAAGCTGCTTCTTTTTTTTCACGAAAATAATTAGAAAGGAGCAAAAAAGAGCCTAATAATATAATTAAAACACCAATTGTAACAATCATTTTATTACTTAATTTATGCATAAAGTTCACCATTAAAATTATATCAAAAAAAACTTTTCCTTACAACTTATTTTTTTAGCACTCCTCCTTGACAAGTGCTAAAATAGTGGTATAATGGTATTAGATTTTAGAGAAAGGGGGGCAGAATATGCCTAATGGATATGAAGAAAATTTACAAAATGTTTTAGAAAAATATGGACGCGATATTACCGAAGCTGCCCGTAATGGCAAAATCGACCCAGTAATTGGTCGCGACGATGAAATACGTAGTATTACGCGTATACTATCCAGAAAAACTAAAAACAATCCTGTTTTAATTGGTGAACCTGGTGTTGGTAAGACTGCTATTGTTGAAGGTCTTGCTGGAAGAATTATCAAAGGTGACGTTCCTAGTAGTTTACAAAATAAGCGCGTTTGGGAACTTGATATGGGAGCTTTAATTGCTGGCGCAAAATACCGGGGTGAATTTGAAGACCGGTTAAAAGCCGTTCTTAAAGAAGTTAAAGACTCAAATGGCGAAATTATTATGTTCATCGATGAAATTCATATGATAGTTGGTGCTGGAGCTTTAGAAGGTGCAATGGATGCTGGTAATATGCTTAAACCAATGCTTGCTCGAGGTGAAATTCATTGTATTGGGGCAACAACATTAAATGAATACCGCAAATACATCGAAAAAGATGGGGCTTTGGAGCGTAGATTCCAAAAGGTTCAAGTTAAAGAACCAACCGTTACTGATACAATTACGATTTTAAGAGGTTTAAAATCAAGGTTTGAAGTTTATCACGGAGTTACCATTAAAGACAAAGCCCTAGTAGCAGCAGCTACTTTGTCAGACCGTTATATTACTGATAGATTTTTACCAGACAAAGCTATTGATTTAGTCGATGAAGCTTGTGCCACTATTAAAACACAATTAGAAAGTGTTCCTGTTAACCTAGATAATTTAACTCGTAAAATTATGAATTTAGAAGTTGAAAGAGAAGCTTTAAAGAAAGAAAAAGATGAACTTTCTAAAAATCGTTTAAATGAAATTGATGAAAAATTAACAAGTCTCAAAGAAAAAGAAACTAATTTAAGAACAGCTTGGGAACATGAAAAAGAAGTTAATAATGAAATTAACCGTAAAAAAGAAGAAATAGAAAGCGCTAATCATAATTTAGAAGTAGCTGAAAATGCTTACGATTTAGAGACTGCCGCGAGACTTCGTCATGGCACTATTCCGCGCCTTGAAAAAGAACTTGCTGAACTTAAGAAAAATAACAAAAATTCCATCTTAAGTGATGTCGTTGATGACGAATCTATTGCCGCTATCATTTCTAAATGGACTAATATTCCTGTAAACAAACTCGCTTTAGGCGAAAAAGAAAAATTAATTCATTTAGAAGAAAATCTAGCTAAAAGAGTTAAGGGACAAGATGAAGCTTTACATTTAGTTAGTGATGCCATTAAACGAGCTAGGGCTGGCATCAAAGACCCTAATAGACCAATTGGTTCATTTATATTTCTAGGTCCAACAGGTGTTGGTAAGACTGAAGTAGCAAAATCTTTAGCTTATGAACTTTTTGATGACGAACGTCATATGGTTAGAATTGATATGAGTGAATATATGGAAAGTCATTCAGTAGCAAGATTAATTGGTTCGCCTCCAGGATATGTTGGCTATGATGACGGTGGACAATTAACTGAAGCAGTTAGAAGAAACCCTTATAGTATTGTTTTATTTGATGAAATCGAAAAAGCTCATCGTGATGTCTTTAATATCTTGCTTCAAATATTAGACGATGGCCGTATTACCGATTCACAAGGCCGAACTGTTGATTTTAAAAACACCATTATTATTATGACTTCTAATTTAGGTAGTGAATATATATTAGAGGGTAATGAAAATGCTAACGATTTAGTTATGAATGAACTTAGACATACCTTCAAACCTGAATTTATCAACCGTATTGATGAAATAATTATTTTTAAATCATTAAATAAAGACACAGTTTACGAAATTCTTGATAAAATTATTAGTGAAATTGAAAGGCGTTTAGCCGATAAAAAACTTAAATTAACCTTAACTAAAGAAGCTAAAGACTTTATTGTGGAAAACGCTTATGATGAAAAATATGGAGCTAGACCGATAAAAAGATATGTCAGCCGTAATATTGAAACCCTTTTAGCCAATAAAATTATCGAAGATGAAATTAAATTTAATACTGAAGTTATTGTCGATGTTCAAGATAATCACTTTATAATAAAATAACGCTATGGTTATCCATAACGTTATTTTTTTAGCAAATCTTCAATTGATACTTCTAAAGCTTCACTTAACTTAAGCAAAGTATAAACACTAACTCCTTGAGTAATTTTATCACTTTCTAAATTACCAATTAAAGCAGTTGAAGTCCCAATCGCTTCGGCTAACATTTCTTGAGTTAATTTTCCTTTGTTTAAATTATATAATTTACGGTAATATTTAACGTTCTTACCTATTGCCTCATATAATTTTTCTTCATCAACTCGTTTTTGATTCATACTATCACTCCCGATAACATTTTCTCATTTTTTTAACAATATTACCATAGAGTATTAATGATAATTTGTCATTTTAGGTGTATTTTTTTCTTTTTCTTGTATCTTTTTCTCATACATATTAATTATTCTATTTTGATTATTAATTAAAGTTTCCATTTTATGATGTAAATCTTCTAAAATAAGTTCGCTTTTTAAATCAGTTTTATAATCATTTTGGTTTCTCAAACTATCCTTTTTAGCTTCTCTATTTTGACTCATCATAATTATCGGTGCTTGAATTGCCGCAATACACGATAAAACTAAATTAAGTAAGATAAAAGGATATGGGTCAATTGGTTTTTCTTTTAGAACAATAGCATTAACAATAACCCAAGCAATTAAGAAAAAAGTAAAAAATAAAATAAACGTCCAGCTTCCAGCTATAGAAGAAAATTTATCCGCTACTTTTTCGCCAAAAGTCATATTTTGTCTTTCTTGTTTGTCAATATCAACGGCAATTGGACTATCAATAAGCATATCAATTAATTCTTCTTCATCTCTATTATCTAGCTTTTGATGTAAAAGCATATTGACAATTTCCCTTTTTTTCTTATTCATTTTATTCATCTAAATCCTCCTGACATTCTTTTGACCATTACTTGTCAAAATTTACCGTTTTTTTTAATAATTTACAACCTACTAACTATTATTTCATATTGCTTTTTATATAAATGATTGATTTTTGGATTTTATTACCTTTCTTTGGCAATTATTCATTCAATAAGTTTTTATTAATATTATTAACTTAAATTTAATTTTAATTCATTTAAAAATACTTATAAAATTAATTCATATAAGCATTTTTATTTATATATATTATTTTCTTTTAACTTGTCAAAAGAAAAATCAATATCTTCGGCTTTTTTAGCAATATCAAAACTAGCTAAATAATTCTTTACATCAGCTTCACTTACTTGGCATAAACCCTCATCTATTAATTGGTTTGCGATTATATTACCATTTTCTTTTGTTTTTAAAACATCAACAGGCCAACTAGCAAACTTAATTAATTTAGAACCATTATTGGAAAACTGTCCATAAGATGGGTCAATTAAAAATGTTTTATTAACAGCCTGCGCAATAATAAATTCATGATGATAATCAGTATCAACAAAATTTGATATTGTCAAAGTATAATGTTCAATTTCGGCTTCAGTTAGCATTTCACTAATGTTATTCGCGAAAAATATACATAATCCTTCAGGATTAAACTGTCCTTGATAATCAACTACTTCATTTCGAATAACATCGACAATTATTTTAATTTGTTCTTCTTCCATAGTCATTCCTTAATGTAAAAGTTTTATCTTCTGTAAAAAGTTCAAGTTGGTTCTGTTCATTGCTTTTTACTCGCCGGTATATTTCTGCCATTAATAAAGAGTTAGCCATTTTATCAAATATTCCCATATAAATTGCTGAATTATGAATATTTTCAATATCTACAGATAAAATATCCGTATAATAATATTCTTCTAGCATATCGGTAATAGCTAGAACAGGAAACTGAAAGCTTTGCGCTAATGTAACTACTTTAGCATCTTCTTGCCAATCATAAACAACAATTTCTGAATAATCAGCATTCTTTAAATGTCTATAAAGTAAGCTTTCATCTGTATAATTTTCAGAGCTGAAAATCACCCCATAGTAATATAAAGTCGCTGTTTTATCAGCAGAACTAACAAATAATATTTTTTTATCCATTTTATTTTACTTTCGTTACCCAAAGGTCATGTTTATTACAATAAGCATATATTTCTGAACCTTTTATATAAGGGAATGCTGCTTTTGGTTCTTCACCCGGTTCTAAAAACTTCTTGGCTACTTTATCGTGACTAATAAGAGCAATCCAGTTAATTAAATGGTCTTCTTCCATTGGATGAATCTTTTCGCCAACAGTTACAACAATTCTATCACCGTGAACTTCATAAACTGGTAAATGTTTTACTGCTCCTTCACCAGACTTATTTGCTTTCATAAGCTGCATTTCTTTGCCACAACACCTTAATCTTTTAGCGTCTCCTTCAATCATTTCAACAACATTTCCGCAAACGGGACAAACATAAAATCTCATTTTCCATTCCTCCTTAATATATCGCTAGCCGCCACTAATCCAGTCGCTGCTGCTGTTACAATATTTCCTGCTTTACCAGCACCATCACCGATAAAATAAACATTGTAATCTTTTAATTTAAAATTATTATCTGTTTCTATTTCATTACTGAAAAATTTTATTTCTGGTCCATAAAGTAAAGTTTCACCATTGCTAACACCGGGAATTATTTTATTTAATGTATCCAAGCCTTCAATAATATTCGTAATTATTCGGTGCGGAAGAACTAGCGCTAAATCTCCAGCCACACAATCTTTTAAGGTGGGGGTTATAAAACCTTTATTTATTCGATGCCACTGACTACGGCGACCATCTTTTAAATCTTTAAGAGTTTGAATAATTGGTTTACCATCGCCTAAAACATTGGCAATTCGCGCAATACTTTCACCATACTGTCTTGTATTGGTTACAGGCTCGGTTAAGTTAACTTTAGTTATAAAGGCAAAATTACTATTATTAGACTTTATATCTTTTAAAGAATGACCGTTGACACAAATATAACCATAATAATTTTCTTTAGCTACAAAACCACCTGGGTTAGTACAAAAGGTTCTAATTTCATCACTATAAGTTTTCGTTTTAATAAAGATAGTTGGGTCATAGATTATATTACAAATTTTTTCAAGTATTTCTTTTCTTACTTCAACTCTAACACCAATTTCAATACTTTTTGATAGATAAGGAATTTTATACTTATCAGCTAGTTCCTGCACCCATTTCGCACCTGTTCTACCAGGGGCGACAACAACATTTTTTGCTTCAATTTTTTCTTTATCTTTAACAATAACAATATTGGTATTACCTTTACTTTGAATATCTATTACTTCAGCTTTTTCTAATAAATGAACACCTCTATCTTTTAAATAATTAGTAAAATCCTCAATATATTTAGGTAAATGGTCGCTTCCTAAATGTTTTTGTTTAATCAGCATTAACCGTGCCCCTTCGATTGCTACTTTACTTTTTATTTTTAATGCTTCATCCATGTTTGAGGGATAAACATCACTATCCATACCAAATTTAGTAAATATTTTTTCACAGCGGTCAATTAAATTATTCGCTTTATCTTCATCCATATATTTGAACAAATCACTTTTACCAAGTTTGGGAATAAAATTTAATTTGCCATCCGAAAAAGTTCCCGCGCCCCCATAACCAGAAAGAATTTGGCAAGGATGACAATTCACACATTTTTTGTTTTTTTTCATTGGACAAGTTCTTTTACCAGCAAAACTTCCTTGGTCTAATAATAATATTTTTAAATCTTTGTTGTTTTCTATAAGTTCATAAGCCGTAAACAAGCCAGCTGGACCCGCTCCAACTATAATAGCATCATACTTTTCCATAACCACCCTCCATTATCATTATAATATAAATAATAAATTTTTAAAATGGTTTTTTTGTGGTTTTTGGATATTATTTATTATTTGGAAGTTCTTCTGCCCATCTTAAAAGATTTTTATTAATAAGTTCTAGTTCTTTTTCTATTTCCTCATCAGCCTTTCTAGTATGCCCATTAAAATAACTTAAAGTCATAGTTATGGTATCAAATTCTGTTTTACTATACCCATGCTTTTCTTTATCCCATTTACCTTGTTTTTTAAACCCTTTTGGCAAAGTTTTAAAAAGATAATCTTTATCAAACATAATATATATATCCGTACTAGAGGGTCTAAAATAAATACGGAATTTTTCATTTTCTTTAGTTATCGTTATTACATCAATATCATACCTTTTAAATAAATCGCCTTCTGTTTCTTGCTTATTAACAAGACCAGTACGAATACTTTTATCATTATGACCCGCACAACAATATTTTGTTTTATACCCTTTTTTATTTAATAAAATAATAGTATCAGCTATTAAGTCATCAACTTCAAAAACATCATCTCTTATTTCAAAAGTATTTTTATCAATATATTTTACATTACACATTTTATCACCCACTAACAATATATCATATATAATAACTATTTTGTCAATCACTTTAATATTATAAATTACTAAAAACATTTGACTTAAAAACATTAATAATATATAATTAATTTAGAATAAAAAGGGAGATGGGTTGTATGAATAAAATTGAAAAAATTAATATCGCACGGGATTTTAATTTAGATGCTTATAATGTTGAAGATATATATGAAAAATTAATTAGCACTAATGAAGGGAACTCTGAAAATAGTGACCTTTTAATAAGGGTAATTGAAAGATCTTCTAAAGCAATTGAGCCAAGATTTGATTTAGATTTTTATTCTAATGAAGATTATCAGTGGGCCCTTTTCGATCAATTAGAAGCCTTATATCCCAAAAAATTTGGTGTTGAATTAAGTGAAGCTTGCGATGGTGAAAAAGAATTTACTTTTATCGATTTAGTGAATGCGTGCTACAACTATATTGTTAATAATATAGTAACTGAAATTGAATTTTTAGAAGATTTTAAAGAAAGAGTTACTAAAAGAAATAAAAAAATAGCTGAAAAGCTTGAAGAAGATAAAGAAAGTTTAAATGATTTAATTAAATAAGACCTAGAATTAATTTTCTGGGTCTTTTGTTTTATCTTGTAAATATCGTTTTATTAAAAAGGTTAAAAAATAAGGAAAAGTATAAAATTTGCCATTAAAGCCGATATTCTTGTTACAAAGTTTAATTCCATATTTAATATCTCTATATGATTCATTATTTATTAAATTATTTAATGATGCTGTACTATTATCACTTGCTTTTACTTCTACTGGAATTAATGAGTTTGTATTTCTTACAAAGAAATCCATTTCTATTGTCCCTTTTTTTTTTTTTTAAAAACATAATGAATATCCTGCTTTAACAAGCATATCAGCAACTATATTTTCATATATTGCCCCTTTATAAGTGTTAAAATTTTTGTTATTTCTTAAATCTTCCCCGGCTTCTTCATCAAGAGAAGCTATTAAAAGACCTGTATCTCTAAAATAAATTTTATAATTAT
>CALVRT010000096.1 GCA_944358735.1 uncultured Bacilli bacterium
TAGATAAACATATTAAAGAACCATTTAATGATAAAACAATAGGTGTTGTTATTTGTAAAAAAGAAGATAAATTTGTATTAGAATATTGTACTGCCCCCAAAATTTTCACTACTACTTATGAATTAGAGAAAATTGTTTAATGAGTTATTATGAAATAAAAAAATTTGTTAAAGAATTTTATAAAAAAATTAAGAGATATTCAGAAATGTTAACTAGAGAACTGGGAAAAGGATATAATGTATCTAATTTGAAAAATATGTGTCAGTTTTATCTGTCTTTTAGAAAACGCCAAGCAGTGCCTGGCGAGTTGACATGGAATATTTGTAAAAAATTATCTAAATTGTGATAAAATAGAAACAGAAATACAAAAAAAAGAAGCAGTCCCCCCTGAAGGGCTGCTTCCCAATAAAAGAATAAAAAGGGGCTGGCTAGTTTACACTAGCGCCAATTCAACTAAAATTGAATTGGTGATTAATATAATATCACATTTTTAAAATATGTCAACCCTAAAATTAAAAAAAATTACAAAAAAGGAGAATTTATGATAGATTTAAGTGAAATTAAAGGAATAGGTATAAATACTTTAAGGTATTTAAATGATTTAGGTATTAATAATTTAGATGATTTAGTAACATATTATCCATTTAGATACGATGTTTATGAAAAAACAGATATGGATAAAATTAAAAATGGCGACCATGTGGTTATTGATGGTATTTGTGAAAATAATCCTAATGTCTTTCATTTTTCGCGAAAATTAAATAAAATGTCATTTCGATTTAATACTGGTAAAAAAATATACAATGTAACAATTTTTAACCGTGCTTATTTAAAAAATAAAATTAAACCGGGTATGGCTTTAACCATTATTGGGAAATATGATACTAAACACCGAGGTATTGTAGCTAATAATTTAGAGTTTGGAATGCTTTTGAAAACAAAAATCACCCCTGTTTATCATAGTAATTTTAAAATAACTAGTAAAAAAATTCATCAAATAATTACTTCAGTTGTTGATAAAGTTAAAGTAACTGATTATGTCCCTGAAACATTTAATCAAAAATATAATCTTATAGAAAAAAATAAAGCATTAAAAATAATTCATAATCCAAGTAGTTTAGAATTATTGGAAAAAGCCAAACAAAAATTAAAGTATGAAGAACTATTTGTTTTTATGTTAAAAATGAGTTATTTAAAGCAAGGACATAAAAAAAATACGGGTCTTGAAAGAAAAGTAAATTTTGATAAAGTTAAGGGAAAAATGGAAAATTTGCCTTTTAAATTAACTAGAGACCAAGAAAAAGCCGTTAAAAATATTTATGATGATTTAATTAGTTCAAGACAAATGAATAGACTTTTGCAAGGTGATGTTGGTAGTGGGAAAACAATAGTTTCTTTCTTTGCTTTGTTTATCAATTATCTGTCAGGTTATCAAGGAGCATTAATGGCGCCAACTGAAATATTAGCCCTTCAGCATTACAATAATATTAAAAAAGTTTTTCCCGAATTAAAAGTGGGCCTTTTAAAAGGAAAATTAAAAGTAAAAGAAAGAAGAGAAATTTTAGCTGGGTTAGCTGATGGAACTATTGATGTCGTGATTGGAACACATGCTTTAATTAGTGATGATGTTGTTTATCAAAATCTTGGTTTAGTAATTACTGATGAGCAGCACCGCTTTGGTGTAATGCAGCGGGGAAACTTAAAAAATAAAGGCCAAATGCCGGATATATTGTACATGAGTGCGACACCCATTCCAAGAACTTATGCTTTAACCTTATATGGTGATATGGATATTTCTAGTATTAAAACAATGCCCAACGGTCGTAAACCAGTTAAAACGTTTTTAAAAAGTAATAAAGAAATAAAAGATGTTTTGTATTTAATGTTAGATGAAATTAAAAAAAATCATCAAATATATGTTGTTGCGCCTTTAGTCGAAGAAAGTGATAAAATTGATTTAGAAAACGTTTATGAACTAGCTGATAAAATGAATAAAGCTTTTGGAAAAGTGTGTGATATTGGTGTATTACATGGTAAAATGAGCAATAAAGAGAAAGATGAAGTAATGACTAAATTTAAAGAAGGAAAAACTAAAATTTTAATTAGTACAACAGTTATTGAAGTTGGTGTTGATGTGGCTAATGCAACAATGATGGTTATTTTTGATTCCTTTAGATTTGGCCTTTCAGCTTTACATCAATTAAGAGGAAGAGTAGGAAGAAATGATTTAGATAGTTACTGCGTATTAATAAGCGATAGAGAAACTAAACGTTTGCAAATTTTAACTGAAACTAATGATGGCTTTAAAATAAGTGAAGAAGACTTTAAATTACGTGGTAGTGGTGATTTGTTTGGGTTAAGACAAAGCGGAGATATGCACTTTAAAATTGCCGATATTAAACAAGACTTTAATTTACTTTTGACAGTTAAAGAAGATTGTGAAAATTATTTAAAAGAACTAGAAGCTTCAAAAGCTGTGATATTACAAGATATTTTACAGACTACTAATAATTTAGATTAATTTTATTTGTGTTTTCCTTGACAATTTAAATAAATTATTCTATACTAATTATATCATAGGCAAACGCCTATGAAGGTTTATCTACGGCTCTATTTTATGGTGGATAAACCGACCAAAACCCCCTGAGCTAGGCTTTAATTAAGCCTAGCATTTTTCATAATAAAAACAACCAATTGGTTGTTTTCTGTTAATTAGTAGTAGCTTTACTATTTTTTTTGACATCCATAATTACTGGTAAAATAATTGGTTTTCTTCCAGTTTGATTACTTATATAACTAGTAAGGACATTAGTAATTTCATTTTTAATATCAGAATAATTAATGCCAGTTTTTATAGTTTTATTAATTGCTTCTTTACTAATATGTTCTAGTTTTTTTAGTAACTCAATATTTTCATTGACCTGAACAAAACCACGAGTAATTATGCTTGGTAAAGTCATTAGTTTACCATTTTTAACATCAATATTAGCAATTACAACAACAATACCATCATTAGCCATAATTTTTCTATCCCGCATAACAGCGTTACTAACATCGCCAATACGGTTACCATCGACATAGATATCGTCAGCAGTAATATGCCCAGCTTTTGATACCACACCATCTTTGATTGCTAAAACATCGCCGTTTTCTAAAACAAAAGTATTTTCTTTAGGAATATCACAAAGGGTAGCTAAATCAGCATGGTGTTTAAGCATGCGGTATTCTCCATGAAATGGCATAAAGTATTTTGGTTTTATTAATCGAAGCATTAATTTAAGTTCTTCTTCATTACCATGTCCACTAGTATGGATATCTTCTAGGGAAGAACTAGTATAAACAGTAACGCCTTTTAAATATAATTTGTTAATAGTTCGGGAAATACTTATAGCATTACCAGGAATGGTTGAAGAAGAAAAGACAACAATATCATCGGATTTTAATTTAATATGTCTAAAAGTACCACCGGCAATTCTACTTAATGCAGCTAGCGGTTCTCCTTGACTTCCGGTACATAAAAAACATATTTTATTATCTGGTAGGCGATTAGCTTCTTCTGGTGAAATAAAGATGTCTTTGTGTTTAATATAACCACCCTCGATAGATATTTCAATATTATTTTCCATACTACGTCCAAAGACGCATATTTTTCTTCCATGTCTTTTACAAGTGTCGACGATATGTTTTAGCCGGTAAATATTAGAGGCAAAAGTTGCGATAATAATTCGGCTATTATGTTTGTTAAATAATTCTTCTAATGCTTCATCAACTTTAGATTCACTATTACTAAAACCACTACTTAAAGCATTGGTACTATCACTTAAAAGTAATGTAACCCCTTCGTCACCAATCTTGGCCATTTTATGAATATTTGACATTGGTCCGATTGGCGTTAAATCAAACTTAAAATCTCCCGTTGTTACAATAGTGCCATTAGGCGAGTGAATACATATACCATGTGAGTCAGGAATTGAGTGGGTTGTTTGAAAAAACTCCACACTTAAGTATTTATATTTGTATTTATTTTTTTCCGTATAAACAAATAAATTATTGTATTTTATGCCACGGTCCTCAAGTTTTCGTTTAATTAAACCGACAGCTTGATTTGGGGCATATATAGCTGGAATATTTACAGTTTGTAATAAATAAGGAATTCCACCAATATGGTCCTCATGACCATGGGTGATGAATAGGCCTTTAATTTTACTTTCATTTTCTTTTAGAAATGAAAAGTCCGGAATAACATAATCGATACCCATTAACTCATCACCTGGAAAAATAACCCCAGCATCAGTAATGACAATTTCATCATTATGCATTACAAGATACATATTTTTTCCGACTTCACCAAGGCCGCCTAACGCCAGCACATAAGTTTCGTCTTTTTTAAAATTCATATAAACTCCTTTCTTTTTAAGATAAAAACTGACTATTACATTATATACTTTTTTTTAGGGTTTGGCAAGTTCGTGTATCCCAGAAAAAAACGGCAATTTGACGAATATTTATTTATATTATATAATATAAGTACCAATGAGAGGTGAATTTTAATGAATAATGAAAATAATGAAATAAATGAGCAAATTGCTTATATGCGGGCTTATACTAAAGGTTTTTGGGAAAGACATCCTCGGGCGGTTAGCAAAAAAGAATACAATCTATATTGTAATTATATGTTAACCATTGTCCGTTACAGTACGGTTCGGGAAGTGGCCGAAGAATTTGGTTATGATGGGGATACTTTTGTTTATAGTTTTTTACCAGATGTTGACAATAAATCTTTAAACGAAGCGGTTAATGAAAAACTTAATAATAGTTTAAAAGTTAAACAATTTAAAAATGGTGAGACTGATAAAGCTTTTAAACATGAACAAATTTTAGCGCTAGTGCGTAAAAAAAGCCGTTAATTCGGTTTTTTTCTTGCTTTAATTTTTTAAATAGTGTAAAATTATATTAGAAAATAGGTGATGATAGTGGGTTTATTTGATAAATTTAAAAACATCTTCAAAAAAGAAGAACAGCCAGAAGTGAAAGCTTATGATAAAGGATTAGAAAAGACTAGAAAAAATGTTTTATCAGCAATTATTAATTTAAATAAAAATCATAGTAAGATTGACGATGAATATTTTGATGAATTAGAAGAAATATTTATTATGGCGGATATTGGGGTCAATACGGTAATGAAAATAATTGACCGGTTAAAACAAAGAGTAAAAAAAGAAAATATTACCGATGTTAAACAATTACAAGAAATAATTGTCGATGAAATGTTTGTTATTTATGTTAATAATGATATTATTGTTAACAAAATAAATTATAGTAAAGAAGGACCAACGGTTATTTTATTTGTCGGTGTTAATGGTGCTGGCAAAACAACAACTATTGGTAAAATTGCTTATAAATTACAAAATGAAGGTAAAAAAGTTTTGTTAGTCGCTGGTGATACTTTTAGAGCTGGGGCGGTTGAGCAACTTCATGAATGGGCCAAAAGAAATGATACGGATATTGTTTATAAAGAAGGCGCGGACCCGGTTAGTGTGATGTATGATGGTGCTTTAAAAGCTAAAGAAGATGGTTATGATGTTTTACTTATTGATACTGCGGGAAGACTACAAAATAAAGTTAATTTAATGAAGGAACTGGAAAAAATAAATAGAGTTATTGGTAAATTAATTCCTGGAGCTCCTCATGAAACTTTATTAGTCGTTGATGCCACTACCGGTCAAAATGGAATTAGTCAAGCTAAAAGTTTTCAAGAAATTACGAATATAACGGGCATTGTTTTAACCAAGTTAGATGGAACAGCTAAAGGAGGAATCGTGCTGGCGATAAAAGAAAGTACTGGAATTCCCGTTAAATTTGTTGGCCTTGGCGAACAAAAAGAAGATTTAAGAGTTTTTGATATTGAGAAATACATTTATGGCTTATTTAAAGATATGGAGGATAATAGTGAAGAAGAAACAAAATAAATATGGTTTAATAGTTCAGCTTTTATTAGTATTTGCTATTCTGGTTCTTTTACTTTTATCAGCATTTGACCGGATATATTTAACTATAGCGGAAATTGTGACCGGTCTGGCTTTAATAGTTATGGCTTATAATAATCATACCGTTTTTAACCGCAAGTATTTAACGATTATTTACGCTTTATTTGGCATTGTTGTTATAGTAGATGGGGTTATAAGTTTAATTGGATAATTTAGTTTACTTAACAAATTTGTATGATTATTATGAAAGTTTATTAACTGATAAACAAAAATTGTATTTTAGTGAGTATTACTTTAATAATTTGTCCCTGGCAGAAATTAGTGAAAATTATAAAGTAAGCCGTAGTGCGGTATCAAAGCAAATAAATGAGGCTTTAAAAAAGCTAAATTATTATGAAGAAAAACTTAATTTATATGAAAAATCTTTAAAAATTAAAGAAATAATTAAAGATTTAAAAGAAAAAGAAGAAATAGAAAAATTAATTTAGGAGGAATAAAATGTTTGGGAAAATACTTTATATAAGTGCGACAGAAGCACATGTTGGCGTGCCAGCTGATGGTAGTGTTTCAACTAATCTTATGAATATGCATGTGGTTTTTGAAGATGATAAAAAAAATATATTAGGTGAAGTCGAAGATATTAGTAGTGATATTATTAAAATTCGTTTTTTAGGCGAAATTGCTGATGGTCATTTTATTGGTGGGGTAATCAGAAAACCAACCTTTAATTCACATATTAGAATTATAAATCAAGAAGAAATTGGTATGATTTTAGGTACTGATACGCCATCTTCTTTCCTTGTTGGTGAAAGTCCTTTATATGACAGTTATCCAATTAGAGTTGATATTAATGACTTATTTAGTAGTCATATGGCAATATTTGGTAACAGTGGTAGTGGTAAATCTTGTGGGGTAGCCAGAATTATGCAAAATATTTTTGCTAATCCGCATCTCCTTCCATTTAGGTCAAATTTCTTTATCTTTGATGCTTATGGTGAATATCATAATGCCCTTCAGACGGTAAATAGAATTAATCCTAATTTAAATTTTAAATTCTATACGACCAACTTTACACAAACTGATGGTGAAATATTAAGTATTCCAATATGGTTAATGGATGTCGATGATATGGCGCTTTTACTTCGGGCTGACAAACATTCACAATTAACGATTATTGAAAGGATGCTAAAGTTAGTTAATATTTTCTGTGCGAAAGATGATATTTCGATTAAATATCAAAACCATTTAATTGCTAAAGCTATTATGAGTATTTTATATACTAATCAAACGTCAAGTAGTAAACGTAATGATGTTTTTAGAATTATTGCGAATTGTTCAACTGAACAGTTTAATTTGGAAGCTCCCGTTCATGGTATCGGTTATACCCGTAAATTTAGAGAGTGTTTTACGATTGATACGCAAGGACAGTTTCCAGAAAGCAATTTAATGACCGAATATATTACCAGTTTTATCGATGAAGAGTTAGATACTTATGAGCCAACTAATATTGAATATTATACGTTAGAAGATTTAGAGCGCGCTTTAGAGTTTACTCTTATTAGTGAAGGGCTTTTAAATAATTCGGAAACTTATAGTGATGCGATTACTTTAAAAGTTAGACTTCATTCACTTACTATTTCCGAAAATTCAAGATATTTAAGATATCCAAACTATATTACTGCAGAAGATTATATCGCTTCATTAGTATCTTTAAACGGGCATAAAGCGCAAATAATTAACTTTAACCTTGAAGATATTGATGATTGGTTTGCCAAAGTAGTAGTAAAACTTTATTCTAAATTATTGTTTGACTTTACTAAACGTTTAAAAGAGAGAGCTTCTATTCCATTCCATATTTTTGTTGAAGAAGCTCATAGATATATTCAAAATGATGGCGATGTGGAGTTAATTGGTTACAATATTTTTGAACGTATTGCTAAAGAAGGACGTAAATATGGCGTAATTTTAAATTTAATTTCTCAAAGACCAGTTGAAATATCAGAAACCGTTATCTCACAATGTGCTAATTTCCTTATCTTTAAATTAAATCACCCAAGAGATGTTGATTATATTAAGAAGATGCTTCCAAATATTTCTGCGGAAATTGTTGAAAAACAAAAAACCTTACAACCAGGAACTTGTATGGCTTTTGGTAAAGCGTTTAAAGTACCAACTATTGTTAGAATGCAGATGCCAGACCCTGAACCATCAAGTAGCAGTTGTGATGTGGTTGAAACTTGGCAGGTAAAAGGAGCGTAAAAGATGGATAGAAATAAAAAAATATTAGTTATATGTGGTGTTCTTTGTTTGATGTTCATTTTTGTTATTGGATATGCGGCATTTCAGTCGCAACTTACAATTAATGGTACTAGTAATATAACAAGCAATTGGAGTGTTAAAATAACGGGTGTTACTAGTCAAGTAGTTAAGGGAAGTGCTAGTAATGAAAGCCAGCCGGTATTTAGTGATGATGCTGTAACGTTTAAAACTAATTTAGTAAGTCCAGGGGACTCTATGACTTATACAGTAACAGTTGCTAATGAAGGTGATTTAGATGCTATTTTAGATAGTATTGAAACAACTGATGCTAGTAATCCAGCCATTATCTTTAGTGTTAATGGTATTGCTGAAAATGATGTTTTAACGCATGAGACTGAAACAACTTTTACAGTTACAGTTACTTATAGTGAAGATGTAACAAGTCAACCAGATAATTTATTAAGTTCATTAACTCTTAAATTAAATTATGTTCAAAATAAATAAGTGCGCTTTTACTATTGTATTAGTGCCTTTTTTAAAATCACGGAATATGATTGATTTTCATTATTAAATAATGTATAAATGGGGAAAATAATGAATTTAGAAAAGTTTAAAAAATTGACAGATAAAGTATCAACTTTTTGTACAGCTTCGACAGATACCTGGAAGAGGAGAATTTTATTTAAAGCTATTAAAGATGAAAAATTTGCTGAAATGGTAGATGATATATTAACTAATATTGAACAAATGAATAGTGAGGAATTGGAACAACTTTTTAGTAAATTTAAAAGTCTATCAGAAATGTTTATAGAAAAATTAAAAACTGAAAAAGATTTAATAGAGAGATATAGAATTTATACTGATATAGAAGTTTATTATGGTTTAATTGAGCAAATTGATGAATTGTCTAGTTTCTCTGATAAAATAGGGCAAGAATTATATTTAAAATATGGGAATGAAGTAGTTGCAACAATTGATAGGATGCATCCTTCTAAACTTACGGATTTTAATTTGCCGGAAACAGTTATTGATACAGAAGATGAACTTATAAAGAAATATTTAGCTTTAAAAAATGGCAAGATTTGCAACACATAGATAGCTTAAATGTTTTAGATGGTGTGTGTCAGGCGGAAGAATTAGAAAGTTCAATAGAAAGAGAACTATCTCAAAAATTAGGAATAAAAGATAATGCTAGAAATTTGCTAGAACTTAATGACTTAGCTAATAACCTATTAATTAATATTGATTTAATCAGTAAATATTATTTGGCTGGACTCAATAGCAATTAGTATCAATAATTGGTGGTAAAGGTTATCTGATGCTTATATAATATCAACCACCGAAAATTATGACGAAAATAGTGTTGAAAAGATATCATATTTAGACAAATTTTCTGTTAGAAGTTCTGCAAATGTTGAGGATGGTAAAGAAAATTCTTTTGCAGGTATGTTCAGCTCATATTTAAATGTTGATAAAAAAACTTGAGAAAATGTTTTTAAAAGTAAAATCATCAGTTAATTCTGATGTAGTGGACCTGTTAGTGGTGAAGTTTGTTTTATTAGCTCATTAGATGAAAAAGATAAATTTGAAGAAGGTAAAATATTACTTACTTATTTAACTGATCCTGATTGGACACCAATGATTATGAAATCAAAAGGTGTAGTTACAGCAATTGGTGGCTATTTATGTCATACAGCTATTATCACTAGAGAACTTGGAATTCCTTGTGTGACAAATATTGGAATAGATAGATTAAACGAATTAAAATAATTAAAAGAAATAACTATTGATGGAGATAATGGAATAATTATATAATATTAGATTTTTTTCTTAATTAGCAAATATAAAAAAGAAGCTGTTGTGAAATAAAATAATTTCATATAGCTTCTTTTAAATATTTAGTTTAATGTCATTAATTTCTTTTTCGGATAAACCAGTTACACTAGATATAATGCTTATAGGTATACCTGATATTAGTAAATTTTTAGCCATAGATATTTTTCTTTTGCCTTTTTCATATCCAATTTTAAAGCCTTCTTCAAAACCTTCTTCATAGAAACTTTGTCTTATTAATTTTCTTGTTAATTCCCCATCCTTATCAAAATTCATAATTACATCAAATACTTTTTTAGGAATGTCAAGTCCTTCGGATTTTTTTCGTCTTTCATTAATTTTATTTTCCTTTCATCATTTAAATAGTCATTTTAAGGTTATGGATTTCTTTATTAGATAGACCTGTTGCTTTTGAAATGTCTTTAATTGACATATTCATTTTCAGTAAATTTTTAGCAATAACTGTTTTTTCTTCAGCTTTACCTTCATCAAATCCATCACTTCTAATTTCTTCTTTGACTCTTTCTTCATCATCAAAACTTAAAAATACATTAGCAAAATCAGCAGTTGTTAATTTAGTAAATTTTTTCCTATACATGGACATTGTCTTTCTCCTTTACAATAATTTTTAAGTTCTTCACCATTTAACTTAAGCATAATTAAATATTTGGCATATCTCGGAGCATTTTTCCGGACTTCTCCGTTACCTTTATTATAATACAATTCTTTGATTTTGTCCACATTGTAAGTGACAATTTTTATATTGTCGACATAACTATTATTATTTTCTTTGTCATAGACTTCATATTCATAGTTTTTGTCGTTATAATATTTCGGTAAATTAGTATTTAAATTAAGCTGATAAAAATTAGGCATATTATCAAGGTTTCTTCCGGCATCGGTATAAGCACCATATAGCGCACTGATATAGGCATAATTTCGTCTATTTAAGCTACGATAATAAAACTGATTAACTTCAATATTAACAATATTATTGTCAGCTTGGATTAATAAATCAGATATTTTTTTTCTTTCACCAAATCTTTCATAAGGGATAACGGGATTTAAAACTTTTAAATATTGAATATTTTCTAAAGGTAAAACATTTTCTAAAAATTTTTTTAGTAATTTTTTACTAGGTGGCATGCCAAAGATTTGTTGGAACAATAAATCGTTAAAACCATCTAGGCATTTACTTTTTTGATACATTTTTCATCTCCTTTCAATTTTATAATAAATAAAAAAGCCCCTCTATTATATATCATAGGAGATTTATTAAAAAAATCCTGCAAAAATCCTAAAAAAAATGAAAAAAATTAAATTTTTCTCATTTCTTCAAACATTCTTCAATCATACTAATTATGACATTATTAAAAGAAGTATTGTTTTCTTTAGCAATCTTTTCAATTTGTTTTACTAAATCTTCTCTTATATAAATAGATTTATATGTTGTAGCAACCTTTTTCTTGGTAGGCTTTGGTTTAAATGTCATAAGTATCACCTATAAAAATTTTAATATATTAAAAAAGTAAATGATATATCAGAAAAATCTGATATGGTTTTACATTAAAATTTAATATAAAATAAATATAGTATAAGCGTGTGATGGTATACTATTATATCAAGTTATTTTGTTAATGTTTATAAATTATTATATTATCTGTTGTATAAATTTCACACGAATTATTTACTACAAGTTTTACCAAATTTTAGCTTTTGAATATTATTTTATAATATTGTAGTTGTTGGCAATAACGGAGATATTGGGTAAAATTATTTTAGGATAATAAATAATAAAAAGGTAACAATAAGAAGTAGAGGAGTGTTTAAAATTATGAATAGGAAAAGAAAAAATAATATAATTATAGCCAGTTTGTGTGCAGTAATAATCATAATGGGGGTGGGTTATGCTGCCTTTGCTAGTAGATTAAATATTACTGGTACAAGTAATATTACTAGTAATTTTGCCGTTAAAATAATTGACATAAAAAGTACTTTTAGTGGTGGGGCCAGTAATGCAACAGAACCGACTTATAACAATACTACAGCTAGTTTTAGTACCAATTTAGTAAGTCCTGGAGATTATGCTGAATATACAATTACAGTAGAAAACCAGGGAAGTGTTGATGCTACATTGAGTGATATTCAAGTAAATACAGGTAATAATGATGCCATAGTATTTGAAACTAGTGGGCTAAATGAAGGTGATAATTTATTACAAGGTGAAAGTGCTGAACTGTTAATAAAAGTTAGTTATAATAGTGGTATAACAAGTCAACCAACTAATACTACAAACAGTATGACTGTAACTTTGACTTATGAACAAATAAGTACAGAGACTGCACCTGAAACCGGAAATGTACGAGTTGTTTTATTATATAATGGAAGTACACTTACTACTGTAGGTGGAACTTTAAAATTAACGTCCATTGATAATAATAATGATTATAGTGCTTATGTCGGTGATTTTAATTCAGAGAATTATCAATTATTAGATATTCCAACTGGTGATTATATGATAGAAGTTTCAGCAAATGATGGCTTTTATGGCTATGAACTTGCTTCAGAAAATCCGATTATAACGGTTTCGAAAGGAGATAATGTTTATAATTTGGATATAGTGCGTAATACACCTGGAGGTGGTACGGCAGGTAATTAGGTTTATCATAAGTTTATAAGTTTGGTTCAATGTCAAGCAGGACAAAATAAATAATATATAAGAAAATTTTGATATGATTTTAAACTAAATATAATTTAAAATGATTAACAGATGATATGCGATAGATTAATATCTTGGCTTGTCACATCTCTACATTATTATATTATTTATAGTATTATTTTTACATAAATTATTTACTGTAAGATTGTGTAATAATTATTTTATAAATTACTATATTTATTTTTAAAACTATTGATATAACTTTTATACAAAATCAAAGTAGTAAGAGACGAAAAAAATGAGAAGATATAGAAGTAGACGAAGAAATAAACAAAGAAGAATAATTATTGTTAGTATATGTAGTTTACTATTAATAATGACTGTAGGATATGCGGCAATGCAAACAAATTTAAGCATTAATGCCAAGGGTAATGTTATAGAAAATGGGATGTCGGCCGAAGCTTTTATAGATAGTATCCCACTCGTTACTGAAGGTGATGGGTTATATGCTGATACTTATGAAGAAGGAAGATATATATATCGTGGAAGCGCCCCTGATAATTATGTTTCATTTAATGGCAAAGTATGGCGGATATTAAGTATAAACACTAGTAATAATACAATTAAAATTGTAAGAAGCGGTATTTTAGTAGAAGGTCAACTTTATGATGGCGGTAGCAGGTTTGACAATGGATATTGTAATGTTCCTTATGGAGGCGGTAGTACTGGATGTAACATATGGGAAAGTAGTAGCACATTATATAATAGTAATATGAGTCCAATAAGTGCATTAGATAGATATTATTATGGATATAGTAATGATACTTATGCGTTACCTACAGAGGAAGCAGATTTAAACATATATTTGAATATTACTTATTACGATAGTATGATTGAAAAAGCACAAAGCAGAATAATTAATGGAATATATAAAGCAGGAATACCAAACTATGATAGTGGAGTATCTTTAACTCAAAATATAGAGCAAGTAAGTTCTGTGTTATGGCAAGGTAAAGTAGCGCTTTTAGATGTTACAGAATATATAAGGACAAGCACTAATACTAGTTGCATAAATATATATCAGGCATTACAAGGCAATTGTTCATCTAATAACTGGCTTCAAGTTTATGGACTATGACCCCATATTCTAGTGATTATTCACTTTCTGTGTTGTATATTAATGATAATCAGCTTGATTATTCTTATAGTGAGGGTCATAGTCATTTAATCTATGGCGTACTTCCTGTAGTAACCTTATCTTCAGAAATAAAAATTACTGGTGGAGAAGGGACTGCAAGTAGTCCATACCAAATTGATGGCGATACATCAACTACTACAGAAGTTGGTAATCTTGGTAACTCCGGTGGTGGTACGGCTGATTAAGTTCACAATAAGTTTATAAGGCTTATAAATTAGGTCTTTTTTTTCTTATATTTGAATATATTAATATAGGTGATAGTAATGGGTAAAGAAGAATTTAAAGGTTTTGTAAAAGAAAATCCTAGTTTGCTAAAATATGTTCAAAATGGTAGTAAATCTTGGCAAGATTTCTATGAAATGTATGATATGTATGGAAGTAGTAATGAAGTTTGGAACGAATATTTAAGTGCTCCTAAAATAAATAATAATACAAGCAATTTAGATTTAATGGGATTTCTTAAAGGAGTAGACTTAGATAGTATCCAAAATGGGGTTAATAGTTTACAAAGAGTAGTAAGTTTAATAGGAGATATGGCTAATAATAAGCAGGAAAATACCGAATATAAACCAAGGCCTATTTATAAACATTTTGAAGATTAATGACTTTAGATGTTCAGTTTAAATTAAAAGAAAATCCCGCTTATTTAAGATATTTAAGAAGTCACTCTTATTGGTATAAATACTTAAATAGAAACCCAGAAATGTTTAAAGAATTTACTTCTGAAGTAAAAAGAGAATATAAGCTTACTAAAACTGATAAATTAATGAGGACATTAGAAACAATTGAAATGATGGAAAAAGTAATGGCTACTTTAAAGTAATTACTTTTTTTTAAACTAAAAATATTGTATAATTAATTGGGTGGTATGTTATGCAAGTAATAAAAATAATGGACGAAGTTTTAGCTAATAAAATTGCTGCTGGTGAAGTTGTTGAAAGATGTGCATCAGTAGTTAAAGAACTTGTTGAAAACAGTATTGATGCTGGTAGTACAGAAATTAAAGTTGAATTAAAAGAAGCGGGTACTAAAGAAATAAAAGTAATTGATAATGGGAAAGGTATGAGTAAAGAAGATGCCGTTTTAGCTTTTTCAAGACACGCAACAAGTAAAATAAAAGATGAAGAAGACTTATATCATTTAATGACTTTAGGTTTTAGAGGTGAAGCCTTAGCTTCTATTGCCGCTGTTAGTAAAGTAACTTTAATGACTTGTGAAACTGAACTAGGGACAAAAGTAGTTATTAATGGGGGCAAAATAGAAGAGGTAAGCCCAGGAGACGCGAGAAAAGGTACAATAATGACGGTTAGTGAACTATTTTATAATACCCCGGCTAGACTTAAACATTTAAAGAGTTTGTATACGGAACTCGCTAGTATAACTGATTATATGAATAAACTTTCTTTATCGCATCCAGATATTAGATTTACTTTAATTAATAATGATAATACTATTTTAAAGACTGATGGCTCTGGTAATATTTTAAAAGTAATAAAAGCTATTTATGGGGCTGATGTGGCTAGAAAAATGGTTAAAGTTGAAGACGAAAACAATGATTATAGTATTAGTGGTTATATTTCTTTACCAGAAGTTCATAGATCTAGTAGAAATAATATGGTAACTATTGTTAATGGTAGAGTTGTTAGAAATATGGATATTAATAGAACAATTAATGATGCTTATCACTCTTATAAACCAGATAATCGTTATCCAATAACAGTGCTTAATATTACAGTTGACCCTAGTATTATTGATGTTAATATTCATCCAACGAAAATGGATATTAAATTTAGTAAAATGGATACTTTACTAGAACTTATTAAAAAAATAGTTGTGGAAGCTATTAGTCATAAAAATTTAATTCCGAAAGCTAGTTTTGTAACTGCTAAACCTAAATATGAAAATATTACTTTAGATTTAGAAAGAACGCCAACTATTAATAATGATTTATATGAAGAAAAAACAGTTAAACCAAATGTTGTTCGGGAAAACGTTATTTATGAAGTTAGTGATGACCCTGCACCAGCCGATGTTATAGAGGAAGAAATTAAAGAAGAAGTAAGCGAAAAAATGCCGGAAATGTATCCAGTTGGTCTTGTTCATGGTACTTATATAATTTGCCAAAATGAAAAGGGCATGTATATTATCGACCAACATGCTGCTAAAGAAAGGTGCAATTACGAAAAGTTTAAAAAAGAAATGGGCAATCCTAATATTGCTAGTACGGCATTACTTTTTCCCGTGATTATTGAACTACCGGCTAACGATTTTCTAATTTTAAAAGAAAATTTACAAATTCTTAAAGATTTAAAATTTGATATTGAAGAGTTTGGGGTTAATTCAGTTATTATTAAACAACACCCAGCTTGGCTTACTGGTGATATTGAAGATGTGTGCCGAAAAATAATTGAAATTGTTATTGCTACAGAAAAGAACTTTGATATCGAAAAATTTAATGAAAAAGTGGCGACAATGATGAGCTGTAAAAAAGCTATTAAAGCTAATACCAATATTACTATGGAAGAAATGGAAGCTTTAATTGATGATTTAAGAAATTGTAAAAATCCATATAACTGTCCACACGGAAGACCAACAACTATTTTTTACTCTAATTATGATTTAGAAAGACTATTTAAAAGAAGTGGTTTTGATGTTATCAAATAACCACTTCTTTTACTATTACTATTTAGATAGAAAGATACCACCTAACACATCTGTGATTTAGGTGAGCTATTAAAAATATGGCTACACTCAACATAGCGTTGTTAAGTGTTCCTTTTTTATTGTATGAAGTTTCCTTCATTCATATACATAATAACACATT
>CALVRT010000097.1 GCA_944358735.1 uncultured Bacilli bacterium
GCTGTTCGCCCATTAAAGTGGCACGCGAGCTGGGTTCAGAACGTCGTGAGACAGTTCGGTCCCTATCCGTCGTGGGCGTAGGAAAATTGAGGAGAGCTGTTCCTAGTACGAGAGGACCGGAATGGACGTACCTCTGGTGTATCTGTTGTCACGCCAGTGGCAGTGCAGAGTAGCTATGTACGGAATGGATAACCGCTGAAAGCATCTAAGCGGGAAGCCAACTTCAAGATGAGTTTTCCCATTTCTTGTAAAGTAAGTTCCCAGAAAGACTATCTGGTTGATAGGCTGGAGGTGGAAGCATGGCGACATGTTGAGCTGACCAGTACTAATAGAACGAGGATTTAATCCTATAACTTATTTTTCTAAGAGTTATTTAACACATTATCATGTTTTCAGAGAATTATTTCTCTTTTGTTTATTCGTGACGATAGCGAAGTGGATACACCTGTTCCCATCCCGAACACAGAAGTTAAGCACTTCAGCGCCGAAGGTAGTGTATGCGAGACTAGGACGTTGCGAATTTTTTTGTGCAATAAAAGCCCTTCTTATGGGCTTTTTTTATTGAGACAAACAAAAAACTTACTAGAAAGTAAGCCTTTGACTATGTATATTAATTGGGCTTTTTTGGTTCAATACATAATTTATACATATCGATTTCTAAAACTAATGCTAGTTTCCATAAAGTACCTAAAGAAAAAGTTTGATGAACATTATTTTCTATATTAGAAATAAATTGTTTAGAATAATTTGATTTGTCGGCTAATTGTTCTTGAGTCCATCCTTTTTCTTTTCGATAATGTCTTATATTTTTCCCAATAAAACCATATACATAGTTTTCATCATTTCGTTCAAATTTCATAATATCACCACTATTAATATTTTCCCACATTTTTCCAATTTTTGGGTGTTATTATTCGTTACATATATTTGGTTTAATTTATTTACTATTCAGTTTTATTTAAAAGAAATATAAAAATGCTTGTATTTTTTATATCCTTTTTGATATAATGTTTTTGGTGATATTATGGAATATAAGATAACAACAAGAGGGGAATTTGATACTATTGAATTTGCGCAAAATCTTGAATCAGAAAAATTTCCTAATATGATTATTTGTTTAAACGGTGAATTAGGTAGTGGAAAAACCGTTTTTGCTAAAGGTTTTGGCAATGCTTTAGGCGTAAAAGATAGTATTACATCTCCAACATTTAATATTATTAAAGAATACGATGGTGAAATGCCATTATACCATATGGACGTTTATCGGTTGGATGGAAAAACTGATGATATTGGTATTGAAGATTACTTTACTAAAGGTGGTATTGTAATAATTGAATGGGCTGATATGATTAAGGATATTTTACCCGCTGAACGTTTAGATATCAAATTTAAAGTGGCTGGCGAAAATTCGAGAGTTTTAGTAGTAACCCCGCGTGGTAAAAAATATGAAGAATTATGTGAGGCCGTTTTATGAACATTTTATTTTTAAGTTCTTCGACTACTAATTTAGTAGTCGCTATTATTATAAATGGAAAAATAGTTTACCAAGCGGTTAATAAATATAATCAAGATATGTCTTCGCATATAATGGTTATATTAGATGAAGCCTTTAAAGAAGCGGGAATTAAACCACAAAATTTAAATAAAATTATGGTTACTAATGGCCCAGGTTCATTTACCGGAATTAGGATTGGCTTATCTTTAGCCAAAACTATGGCTTTTTCTTTAAATATTCCAGTTATTCCTATTTCTACTTTAGAAATGATAGCTAGTGGTAGTAATAAACGAGTAATCGCTTTAATTGATGCTAGAAGAGGTTATGTTTATGCTGGCGGTTATGATGAGAATTTAAATTCTTTTATGCCAGATTCGTATGTATCTATCGATAAGATTAAAGATAATGGCGTAATAGTTAGTGAAGATGATTTTGATTTTACTGTGGAAAAACCAAGTTTAGATATTTTAAAAATAATTAATAAACATTTGAATGATAAAGTAGCAAGTCCGCATATGTTAAATCCTAATTATTTGAAGGAAACCGAAGCAGAAGCGAGATTACACCGTGATTAAAGAAATAGATAAGGAAAAAGCTTGTAGTCTTTTAAGACCATATTTTATTAATTATAAACCAGGCGACCCTTTTGAAAAGGTATTAGTATATGAAGAAGAAAACATAAAAGCTATTATTTCCTATAGTATTATATACGAACGTGCGGAAATTAATTATATTGTGACTTTTCCACCATATAGAGGTCAGGGTTTAGCTAGTATTTTATTAGAAAAAGCCATGGAAGATATGCTTGATAATCATTGTCAGGTGGTGACGTTAGAAGTTGATGTCACTAATAAAGCGGCTATTAAATTATATCAAAAGAATGGTTTTAAAATTGAAACTACTAGAAAAAATTATTATGAAAGCAAAGACGCTTATTTAATGAGTAAAGAAGTGGAGGTGATATGGTGAAAATATTAGCAATTGAAACTAGTTGTGATGAAACTAGTATGTCAGTAATAGAGGATGGAACAAAAGAACTAGGGACTGTTGTTTTATCACAAATGGATACTCATGCTTTATTCGGTGGTGTAGTACCAGAAATAGCTAGTCGAATGCATATTGAAAACATTACTATTGTTTTAGAAGAAACTTTAAAAAAAGCTAATTTGAAATTAGAAGATATTGATGCTTTTGCGGTAACTTATGGACCGGGATTGATTGGTTCTTTGTTAGTTGGTTTAATGTGTGCGAAAACACTGGCTTATGTCTACAATAAACCTCTTATACCTGTTCATCATATTGCCGGACATATCTATGCCAATAATTTGGAAAAACCTTTAGAATTTCCCCTTTTGGCTTTAGTAGTTAGTGGTGGACATACTGAACTTGTTTATATGAAAAATCACTATAATTTTGAAATTTTAGGTAGTACTTTAGATGATGCTGTTGGTGAAGCATATGATAAAGTAGCAAGAGTACTTAATGTTCCTTATCCTGGTGGCCCACTTGTTGATAAGCTTGCTCATCAAGGAAAAGATACTTATGATTTACCGCTACCACTGAATGATGAAAGTTATAATTTTAGTTTTAGTGGTTTAAAAAGTGCGGTTATAAATTTAGTACATAAGGAAAAACAAAATAATCGGGAAGTAATTCGTGAAGATATGGCTTGTTCTTTTCAAAATAGAGTTACGGAAATTTTAACTAAAAAAACAATTAAAGCAGCTCAAAAATTAAATGTTAAACATTTGATAGTTGCTGGTGGCGTGGCAGCAAATAGCGGCTTAAGAGAACGATTAACCAAGGCTTGCAAACAAAATAATATAGATTTAATTATCCCTAATTTAAAAAGATGTACGGATAATGCAGCTATGATTGGTGCAGCGGCTTATTATGCTTATAAGCGTGGTGATAGAGCTGATTTAGAATTAAATGCTAAAGCGAGTTTACCTTTAAAGTAAATAGCTTTATTTTTTTATTTACAAATTAGTTTTTTTCTTTTATAATGAAAATAGGAGGAAGATGTATGGAAAGTAAAATAGTTGGTACTACTGTACCGATAGTTGAAATGAAATTGAATGCTGGGGAAACTGTTTATACGCAGTCAGGTGGTATGGCTTACCAAACAGATGGCATAGAAATGACAACTAATGCCAGAGGTGGGGTTATGCGTAGTCTTGGCCGAATGTTTAGTGGAGAGTCTATCTTTATGGCGCATTATACGGCTAAAGTAAATGGTGCAACTGTTGCTTTTGCGACAACTGTTCCTGGTAGCATTATGCGTGTGGACTTAAATGGAACTAATGAATTAATAGTTCAAAAAGGAGCTTTTTTATGTGCTCAAAGTTCTATCGATACAAAAGTTACTTTTACGAAAAAATTTAGTGCGGGTTTATTTGGCGGTGAAGGCTTCATTTTACAAAGAGTTTCTGGGACAGGGGCTTTGTTTTTGGAAGTTGATGGAGACCCGATTGTTAAAACATTAGGTGATGGCGAAGTTTTAAAAGTTGATTCTGGTAATGTTGTGGCTTTTGAACCAAGTATTTCTTATGAAATAGAAACAATAAAAGGTCTTGGCAATATATTTTTAGGTGGTGAAGGACTTTTCTTAACTAAATTAACAGGTCCTGGTAGGGTTATTATTCAGTCACAAAACTTCCAAGATTTTGCTAATAAGTTAATACCATTTATGCCAGGTTCTAATAACTAAAAGCTATGGAAAAATATCCATAGTTTTTTCTTTTAATGTATTTACTTTTTTTTAATAAAAGATATAATTATAAGAGATACTAGAATAAGGGCGTGAGAGTATGAGGGAAAAAGGCTTTACATTAATTGAGTTACTCGGAACAATACTTATTTTATCGGCAATAGTTTTAATTGTTGCCCCTTTAGCAATTGAACAAGTAACTAATGCTAGAGCAGATATATCAGAACAAACGAAAAAAAAACATTGTTGCATCGGCAACTAACTGGGCAAATGACAATAAAAAATTACTGCCAGAAGATACAAAACAAGGTTCTGTATATATTGATTTGTTACAAAAAGAAGGATATCTTGAAGAAGATATTCAGGATGTTAGTGATAATGACTGTGTACTAATTTCTAATCATGGTGGGACATATTATTATGAATATCATAGTATAAATGATAAAGATGATAGTGGTAATTTAATTTGTGATTATTATTCAACATTCAAAAGAATAACATTTAATGCTAGTTATAATGGGGGAACTTTAGTCGGAACTTCTCCGGTATATATTCCAGCAGGTTCGTCATTAGTTTTACCTTCAGCGGAAAAATCAGGTTATAATTTTATTGGCTG
>CALVRT010000098.1 GCA_944358735.1 uncultured Bacilli bacterium
TTTTTTTTTGTGATATAATGTTTATGTATAAACTAAAAATACGGGGTGAAGAATATGTTTGTAAAGAATAGTAAATTATTTGGAGTACTTTTGTTAATTTTTTGTATAGGATTTTTTGTTAATACGGATGATGTCATGGCAATAGATATGTGTGCTACAGATACAGAATATTCTAGTGCTATTTCATGTGATTATGATTTTTACGGTGGCAGTAATACTATAATATTTGCTAAGGATAATTCAGGCAACTACTGTCCAGAGGCTATTTATCTAGAATATAAAACAAATTATTTAGATTTTCACGGTGAGGCTGATAATTCTATCAGACAAATGCTTCATTATGATTTGAATTTATCAACTATCAGAGATGCAGTAGAAAACAAAAGTTGTCCTAGATTAAAATTAGTAAATGATTATGACCCTGTTACTTCTAAAACTTATAGTATTACGATTTCTGACAAAGATTTAAATCAAATGGCTTGTGATTTGTCAGAAATGATTTCATTGGGATCAGAATGTTCTATACGTGAAGGACAAAATATGAGGGAAATTTCTTCTGATGATGTAAATGATGCAGCTAATAAGACTAAAAATTCTGTGCCTGCAACTATTGAACAAATTAAGGCCTGGGGTGAATTTGCAGAACAAAACCCTGATAATTGGGAAGTTGGAGATTCTTGTTATATAGTGCAGTCTAACGATTGGCTAAAAGGCGTTTTGAATTTTATCTTTTGGGCAATGGTTATTGCTGGTATTTTACTTGTTATTATCTTAACAATATTTGATTTTATTAAAGTTGTTACCGGTAATGATAATGACGGAATTAAGCAAGCTTTTAAACGCTTTGTTAGGAGAGCAGTTGTCGCTGTTGTACTTATGCTTTTACCGTTATTACTTTCTACTATTATTAACTTTATTAATGGTAATGCAATGAGTGATTCTGAAGAAGAAGGAAATAAAACTGGTATAGTTAGAATAGGTGACAATGGAGAATTATATTGTGATGTTGTAGATGAACAATAAGCAATTTAGATTTAGGAAGGAGAAATAATTATGGATACATTAACAAACGTCTTTCGAACGTTAATGTTTTTTATAGATAATGCAGTGTATAGTATTATTCCATTAATGTATCAATTGTTACTATATTTGGCACAAATAGATATCTTTTCTTCTGAACCGGGTATCAGAACCCTTATGAATCAGATATATACATTGTTAGGTATATTTATGCTATTTAAATTAGCTTTCTCATTTTTACAATATATTATAAATCCTGATAATGTTACTGATAAAGGAAAGGGTGTTGGTAAAATAATTACTAATACGCTTGTTGTGGTTTTGTTGCTTGTAGCGGTACCATATATATTTAAATTTGCCGCTAATGTGCAGTATGCTATTATTAAAAGTAATGTTGTAGGTGAATTTATTTTAGGTAGCAGTACAGATGTTGGTTTAGAAGCGAATGATGTTTCACTTCAAGATATTTTCAATTTTGATTTGGAATATTCTATAGCTAATGCTAGTGAAGCTAGAGCAAATGATGATGATACAGAATTAGAGTCCGAAGCTAAAGATTTGCAATTCTTAATCTATGGTGCATTTTTTAGCGTTAATACTAATGTTTTGACAGAATGTAAAGGAACCCCTATTTTTAGTAGTGTTGAAATGGCTAATAATCCTGATTGTCTAGATCAATTAGAGACAGAATTTAGCGAATGGAATGATATTGCTACTAATGGCGTTACTTTAGGTAGTTTCTTTAAAGGATATGAGAATGGTCAGTTAATTGATAATCGTCGTTTTGTTGATTTTGATAAGTTATTATGGTGGTATTTAGAAAACCCTGAAACGGGAAATAATGAATATGCAATTAATTATATTCCGTTTGTCTCTGCGGCTGCTGGTATATATTTGATTTTCTTGCTAGTAAGTTTTTGTATTGATATAGCTGTTAGAGCCGTAAAATTATGTTTCTTACAAATCATTGCGCCGATTTCTATAGTATCTTACATAGATCCGAACGAAAATGCTAAAGAAAGTAAACTTGGAAAGTGGGCATCAACTTGTTGGAAAACCTATTTATCTTTATTTATTAGATTAGCAGTTATATTCTTAGTTATTAGATTTGTTTCGATTATTGCAACTGGAGTCTTTGGTGATGACGGTTTCGCTAGTAATATTCAGGCAAATGAGTATACAATGTGGATTTATATATTCTTAGTTTTAGGTGCATTTACGTTTGCTAAACAAGTCCCTAAAATGTTAGAAAATTTACTTGGATTTGAATCTGCTGGCGAATTGAGTTTAAGCCCTGGCAAAAATATCACTAATTCTATTGCTGATACACCATTTTTATCAACAGCAGTAACTGGTGGAATTGGTGCTGTTGCTGGCGGTTGGGCCGGCTTGAGAGCAGGAGGCGATGTTGGAAGTCGTTTACGTGGTACTGCTTTTGGAGCAATTTCTGGTTTTAAACAAGGTAAAGGTGCAAAACTCGAGCCCGGTTTATTTAATAAGGCAAGAAGAGGAACTTATAAAGAAATGACAGGTAATGATCTTGCCACTTTTAATCCATTACAAAAGATGATGGCTGTTGGAGCTGAATCTCGGATTAAGGATGTTGGTGATCCGTTAAAAGTTGCAAGAGATCAACTTAATAGGGCTAATACACAATTAGGTGTTTTGTCTCATCAGACACAAGAAAGTAGTAACTTTTTAACATCTCAGCATATTGACTTAAATAAGTTGAATGAGGCACGTACCGAAGCGGAAATGCGAAGAAATAAAGCTGATAATAATTTACAAACTGCTGAAAATGAACTAAATAATTCAAAATCACAGTTAAGCTCATTAGAGTCTCAATTAAATCAATTGCGAGATTCAAAAGTGCAATTGCCGCCTGCTGCACAACAACGGAGAAATGCTGATATTGCAAATATGGAAAAGCAAAGAGGTACACTTCAGGCTGCTATAGCTGAACAAGAACAACGTGTTGCAAGACATAGTGAAGAACGTGATAAACATGCTAGAATTGTAAGCGAAATTAGTAATTATCAAGAGGCTGTTAAGAGAGAAAATGATCTTAGATCAGAGATAGCTAAAATTCAAGGTAATATTGACACATTGTCTAAAGAAAAGAAACAGCGTCAACAATTCTTTGGCGTAGATCCTGCTCCTAAACAATCTGTTCAAAGTGCAAAAGAGGCAGTAGCTTCAAGAGAAAATAGTTTTACCCAAAATAATGATCTTGGTGGCCTCGGAAGTCAAGGAAGTGGTTTAGGCGGTCAAAATGATGGCCTTGGTGGCCTCGGAAGTCAAGGAAGTGGTTTAGGCAGTCAAAATGATGGCCTTGGTGGTCAAAATAGTGGTCTTGGAAACAGAAATAATTATAGAGGAGGATGATAAATAATGAATTTTCTAATCCCAGCGAATTCAAAAAAGTCATTACTTATTTTAAGTGCATTTACTTGGTTTGATTTAGTGCTATTTGGTTCAGGGCTTATGGTAACATTTCTATTGTTATTCATATTTAGCCCTTCCAATATGTGGTTTGCAATAATTGATATTGCACCGGCATTTATTACTGGATTTTTAGTAATTCCAATGCCTAATTATCATAATACTAGAGTATTATTAATACAAGTATATCGTTATTTTACAAATAGGCAGAAATTTATATGGAAAGGATGGTGCGTTAATGAAGAATACGGAGAAGAGAAGCAAGTACACAAATGATTTTGTTCCGGTAAAATCGATTACCAACGGTGTTATTTTGCTTGATAATAATGATAAAGTTACAGGGGTAAAAATTCAACCTCGTAATATCTTTATTCTAGAACCTGATATGCAGAATTACATAATTAATAATTTAAAAAATGTTTATAATATGATTGATTATAAATTTTGGGTTATTGCTGCTGATAGACCTGTTGATATAAATGTTTATTTATCACAGCTTCAGCTATTGTATAATTCACAAACTAACCCAGTTAAAAGAAAATTAATTATTGATGATATTAATAAAGCTAATATGTTTACTCATAATAATGTTGTTGATACTGAATTTTATTTATTGTTTAAAGAAAAAGATATGAATAAAATTCAAAAAAGAATTCGTGATTTAGTTCAAAATTTTGCTAACGCAGGTCTTCAATCAAAACAAACTTCTAATGAAGATTTACGTATCATTTTAGACAATTTCTTAAATGGTGGACAAACTACTAAATTTGGGACGGTGATCGGTTAATGGATATAAAAACACAAATTGCTCCTAAAGGTTTAGAATTTAAGCCAAGTAGCTTGGTTGTAAGTGATAAGTATTCAACAATTTTAACGGCTATCGCTTATCCTAAATTTATTTCTCCAGGCTTTTTATCTAATTTAACTAGTATGCCAGGTATTAAAATGTGCATTAAACACATTCCAATGTCTTTTGGCGTAATTAGTAAAATGATCAACAAAGAAATAGCTGATTTAAAAGTACGATATCAAGAAGAACACGATTTGACGATGCAAGAAAAAATAAGGCAGGACTATGAATCGTTGGAAAATTTTATTAAACAATTAGCTGCTAGTCAAGCTCGAATTTTCGATTTCCAATTGCATATAATGATCACTGCTGATTCTGAAGATGAATTAACTGCAAAAAAACTGCAAGTAAAAAATTATTTAGAAGCTATGGATATGAAAGCTGTACCATTAAGATTTCAACAAGAACAGGTATTAAAATCAATGCTTCCAATATTTTCGAAACAAGAAATAGAAGATCGAATCGGAAAGCCTATTCTTTCTCCAACAATTGCAGATATGTATCCATTTATCTTTGATAGTGTTAAAGACCCAGGACTTTCAATGTTGCTTGGTGTGGATTTTTCTGGAGGGGTTGTTCTATTTAATCAATTTTTGTATCAAATAAGAAAAGAACATAACCGAAATAATGCTAATATGATTATTTTAGGTACTTCTGGTAGTGGTAAATCAACATCAGCTAAATTGCTTTTAAGAAGTCATATTAGAAATGACAATCAAATAGTTGTTATCGACCCCGAAGGGGAACTTGAAGATATGGCTAAAATGTATGGTGGAGATTTCATTGAACTAGGTAAAGGTGGAGACTTTGGTATGATTAATCCGCTAGAAGTTATAGTTGATGCTGATGAAGATGAAATAAAACAAGGACTTGGTTATGCGGTGTTTACTAGAACTTTACAAACAATTAAAGCTTTTATGAAATATTATGATCCGTCAATTACTGAAGATGTTCTTAATATATTTAGTGAAATGGTACAGGAAACTTATAGACGTTTTGGTATTGGATTTGACACGGATTTTTCTGACTTTACTTCTGTTGATTATCCAACATTTAAAGATGTATATGCAACAGTTAGAGGTAAAATTACTTCTATGCCAGAGCAATCTAAAGAAAAAGATATTCTTGAACAATTAGAAATAAAATTAAGACCACTTGTTAAAGAATTAAGATATTATTTTGATGGAACAACAACAATTTCACCAAAAAGTAACTTTATAGTATTTAATATTAAAGAATTAATGAATGCTGATACAAATATTAGAAATGCTTTATTCTTTAATACTCTTAAATATTCTTGGAGTTTAACATTAAATCCTAATGTTAATACAGTTTTAATGGTTGATGAAGCGCACGTGTTATTAGCAGGTAACAATACGTTGGGTGCCGATTTCTTAGCCCAAGTTCAAAGACGTGCTCGTAAATATAATACTGGAACAATTATTATTACCCAGCAGCCAACTGACTTTAGTGATCCAGCGGTTATTACTCAAGGTAAAGCTATATTTGATAATGCGGCTTACTATTTAGTAATGGGACTTCGTAAACAGGCTGTTACTGACTTGGCTAAATTAATTGACCTAAATGATAATGAAATGGAAAATATTAAAGGTTTTAATCAAGGAGAAGCTTTATTTGTCTGTGGTAGTAAACGAATGCAGATAAATGTTGTAGCCACAGATCAAGAATTAGAATCATTTGGCCGTGGTGGCGGATTATAATACACAAATGGTGGTGATATAATATGCCTGCTGGGGTAAAAGCGTTAGCTAATAAAGTTTTTAAAGGTTTTAAGTTTTTTCAGACAGCCAAAAGCGTTACAAATGATAATCCTGAAACAGAGGGTAGTAGTTTTTTAAGTACCGCTAAAATGATAATTGGCGGAATCGTTATGAGTATAGTTATAATTTTGTTATTAATGTTTATGGTCCTTATAATTAGAATTTGTTACCCATTTATCATTGCGGTTTCTTGGCTTGGTGGTGGGAGTGGCAATGCAGCTGCTTCTTCATCTTCGCCATTATCAGATGTTGATGGATTTTATTTTAATCAAAGTGACGGGCCATGGGCAGATGTGCCATATGATGCTAGTGGTGGGACTATTGGTCAAGCCGGTTGTGGTCTAGTATCTATAACTCATTGCATAGATGTTCTTACAGGTAATGATTTTACACCAGACGAAATTAATGAACAATTAAAGGAATATTATAATGGTGAAACAGCTGTATATGCACCTGGTGGCTCTAGTGTTCCTAAATTAGTAGAATTTGCTGTTGGCAAATATAATTTAACTTCGAATCATTATAGTAATGTTGATGACGCTATTGCTGATATGGCATCCGGAAACAAGGTTATAATTTGTTCGGATGATGGGACTACAGCTGCTTTTTTAACAGCTAGTGGTACTTATTATGCTGCAAATCATGTCATAATGGCTTATAAAACTGATGGTAGTAATGTATGGGTTAAAGATTCCGGAACGCCAGGTGGTAATTCAATTCAATATACTAGAGATCAGTTTGCTCAAATTAACCATGTTGGTTGGTATGTATTAGGTGCTTAAAGGAAAGTTGTGATAGAATGTCTAAAATAAAGATAGTAGTAGCTATTATATCGGTGTTTTTAATTTTAGGGATTATATTATTGATTGTAACTGCATTTAATAAAAATCAAGAAGAGCCGGAAATATCATTAGAAAATTCTACAGATGATATTGAAGTATTAGCAAAAATAAGCGAGGAGTTTGTAGAAAAGTATTTTAATTATGATAGTAGTACGTTAAGAAGTGGCGAATGGAAAGATAATATCAACCCTTATATAGATAATGAGGCTGTTGAACGATATGATAATAACGAATTGTATAAGAAATTATATGATAGAGAGTGGCAGTTATCACATATAGTAAATGATGAGACCAGTAGTGAGCTTATGGAGATTGAGTATATAGAAGCTAATTATTCTAATGGTGATGTTTCTATGAATGTTTCTGTTACTTTAGAAATTAACGGCGTTGATGATGTTAAATCTCCATATTTTGAGATGATTCAGACGCAACAAAAAAATTGTACAATAGATTTTACTAGTGCAAATAAAATATACTCTGTTAATTGTGATTATAGTTCTATTTTAGATACTGGTAGTGACTATAATAATACTTAGTGTGAGGTGAAATATGAAAAAAATTTTTATATTATTTATTTTTGTATTTTTACTTACAGGTTGTACAGCAGAATATAAATTAGATATTAGTAAGTCGACTATTGAGGAAACTATATCGATTGATGTGGACAATGATAAACTAGGCACAGAAGGAATTGAAATTCTTAAAAATACTAAACAAACTGTTTTAAAAAATAATGAAGAATATTATGAACAAAAATTTGAACAAAATGCAGATATTTTTAATGTAAATTATAATTATACTTATGAAACGAATCGTTTTAATGGCTCTAATTTTATAAGTGAATGCTTTCCTGATCATTCTATCGCAAATGGCGCAGATGTTTTAACGATATCTACAGAAGGTAGTTTTACGTGTTATAATAGATATGGTAGTGAAAAAGTAGATAATACAAGAATTGTTATTACTACTGATTTAGATGTTTTAGATAATAATGCTGATGAAATTAATGGTAATAATTATGTTTGGGAAATAAACGAGGAAAATTACTATGATAAACCAATATATATACAAATTGATAAAAGATCATTTAATGTCGAAGATTTAATTTTAATAATTTCAATTATTGTTGGTATTTTACTTTTAGCTTTAGTGATATTTATAATTATGAGATTTCGTTATAAAAATATAAATAAATTATAGCAGTGAATGGTGGTGTAATAATGAAAAAGAAAAAAACTAATATATTTATAGGTTTATTATTAATTTTTTGTATACTTTTTGTTGATATTGCACCAGCATTGGCTGAGTTTATGGATGACGATGATATTACAACAAGAAAAGAAAGACAGCTTTTGAAAAAAATCGAAGTTATTCATGAAGCATTTCCAAATCAAACCGATGAGGCGGCTTTATATGCTACTTTAGTCCACCGTGGTGATTTTACAGACTATGTAAATGATTCTTATGATCCCGATTGGGATGAGTCGCAGTTTAAAGAAAAATGGAGTGGAATAAGAGCGGATTCTAACTCTGTTTATAATAATCCTTTGGGGGTAGTTGATCCAACAGAGCTTATTAGATTGTTTTTAGCGGCCGGTTTTTCAGCTGCAGAATGTTTAGTCGAAACTGTAGCTGGAATATTTGATACATCAGAGGAAAATACAAAAACATACACTAATTCTGAAGGTGAAGAAGTAGGATCATTCAGTTTAGAGTGTGTTTGGACCAAAATGGTGGAAAAATTTATTACTGAGCCTGATCATAACGTGGAAGAACGGGTTGATGCCAAGTATGAAGAATTTCAATCAATTGATTTACTTACTGCTGCTACTATTGTTATGATCGATTCTAGTGGCTGGGTTGGTACATATAGTGATGAAAATTATCAAAAGGCTTTAGCTGGCTCTGGTTTGGTTGGTAATTTAGCTGATACACCAGTAACCAAATTTTTGTCCTCGATTTTTAATGGTGTATTTTGTACTGTTGGTTTTATGGCAGATGTAGCAACCGGCGGTGCTGGAGTTGATATTGCTACTACTGGATTTAATCTTTCGGCTCCAATAACTAATTATGCAGAATTTGGATCATCTGCGTTTCTATCTTCACCTTCAGAGCGACTTAGTAGATATTACACAATGTCTAGAATTTGTGAATCAGGTTTTATTGGAGGAACTTATACTAGTGTTCAAGATATTAGTGATGAAGATATCTATCAAGGAAAAAAAGATAAAATTGCTGAAGAGATAATAGGATTAGCACAGCAATTTAGAGCGCTAGGAGATAACGGTGGAGGTAGTAGCTCACAAGGTGCAGTTTGTTATTATAAGGTTCCGGGTATTGAAGAAGAAGTATCGGATTTGAAAGTTCAAACTATTCAAAGTGAATATGGTAATGTTAGTGGTAAAGTTGGTGATGATATTCCAGGAGAAGGTTTAATCGACTTTGAAACAACTTACATTGCCGGAGTTGTTTATCCGGAAGTGGGTGGATTTGATTTAGAAACCAAAAAAGCGCAAGCAGTGGCTGCTAGAAGTTATGCTTTAACAAGAGCACAAGCAATGAATGGTGCTTATAATATAGGTATAACTATTGAAGGTGGTCAATGGGTACTTCGAATAAGGACAAGCACTTCTGACCAAGTTTTCTGTCATCCTGATTTGGGTTGCGGTTCGGTAAATGGTAGTATGCAAGGTACGACTTCAGGTGGTTATACGGTTTATGCTGGTGGAGTTAATGGGAATTTAACGAGACAGCCATTATCTCCAGATGATGAAATTTGGACTGCTGTTAATGAAACAAAAGGCCAAGTTGCAGTTAATTCAAGTGGGGAAGTTGCTTATACACCGTTTGCTTCCAATGATCAAAATGCTTGGGCGAATGCGGTAGCAAGTGGTTCCTCTTATAAGGATGCTATTATAAATCATTATAGTGGAGATGGCGTTGTTGATGTAACAGCTGATTGTCGAGGTACTCTTGGTGATTATGATCTTGAAGCATATTATCAGGCTTCACAAGAGGCTAGTGTAAGTAGTGGTGGCCCAGCTGCTGATTTGGCTAACTCAGCAAACTTTAAGACTATTGCCGAATTCAATCAACATATTAAAGATAGTGTTAATTCTGCCGGTTATGGAACCAGGGCAGGTGTAGTTGCTGCTGGTATAAGTTTAGTTGGAGATTATATTATGGAAACTGGTAAGCGTCATAGGTATAGTCAGGGCAATAGACAAGATCCCGAAACAGAGGGAATTGGTACTGATAATTTCTATATGGACTGTAGTAGCTTTGCTTGGTGGGCATTATATAATGGTGGATTTAAATTACCTTGTTATGCTCAAACTGGAGTACAAAAATCTTGGGCTCAAAGTAATGGAATGGCCGAAACACCTGGTTCGGGAGTTGGACAAGCTGGAGATTTTCTAGTTAGTGATAGTCACATTGTTTTGATTTTGGGAACCTATGATGACGGATATTATGTAGCTCATTTTTCAGGGACTGCGGATGGTGCTAAAATTAGTAAATTTAGTTATTCTTATGTTTCTGGTTATACGCTTATAAATATGGATAGTTATTATAATAATTCTAGTAATGTAAGGTGATATAATGAAGATAAAACTTATTGTATTATTTAGTATTATATTTTTAGTTTCTGGTTGTGATATTACTTATAATCTAGAAATAAATAATCAAGAGTTTAAAGAAAATATTAATATTATTGAAAAAGATAAATCAAAATGGAATAGTAATATTTCTTCGGTGACTGCACAAGAGTTTTATGATATATACAAAAATAAACCTATTCCTATTTCTGAAAATGCTCCAGTTATGCCAGAATCTGATGATAAATTGGAAAATGTTAATTATTATAATTCTAATGATTTAACAAATGATAATCAGTTGGGATTGGAATATGATTATACATTAACTCAATCAGAATTCAATGAATCTTATTTTGTTCATTATGCATATAATCGGTTTTT
>CALVRT010000099.1 GCA_944358735.1 uncultured Bacilli bacterium
ATTATATTATTATTAATGAAAATATTAAAGTCAAATTTAAGGATAATAATTATAGTAAATATGAAAGATACTTTAAAAATAATTGTAAACTATAAAAAAACAATAATTTATTTAGATAAAATTATTATTAATTTTCCTAGAACAGAAAAAGTTTTGAAAGATAAAATAAATAATACTTGCTTTGAAATATTAGAACTTATTTATTTTTGTAATTTAATCGATATTAATAAAAGAATAATTTATCAAAAGAAAATAATTAGTAAAATACAAATGCTTGATTATTATATTAAAATAGCGTGCGATAAAAAGTATATTTCTTATAAAAAATATATAAATATAGGCACTTATTTAATAAATATTATTAAACAAGTATATGGATGGATTAAATATAATAAAAAATGTCATTAAATTAAAAAATCCTAATAAACTTTATTAGGAGGAGATAGAATGAAAAAAATAGTTCCGTTTAAAAAAGATATAAATTTAGAAACCAATATTGCTGGTATTAACAGTATTTCCCTTGAACACAATCTAAATAAAAAAGAAGATAATATAATTACTGGAGATTTTATTGTTAGTGGGACTTATAAAATGACCCCAGCTAGTACAACTTTAGACAATTTTGAATATAAACTACCAGTTAATATAACTATTGATAAAAAGTATGATATTAGTAATATTACAATTGATATCAATGACTTTTATTATGAAGTAGTTAATGATAAAATATTATCAGTTAATATAGAAGTGGCGGTTGATAATTTAGAAGAAAAAAAAGAAGAAGTTAAAGAAGTTCGGGAAGTAATGGAAAGTACGGTAGAAGCCGATGTTAAAGAAGAAACGCAGGAAGAAGTTATTAAAGAATTAAATGAAAGAGAAATGCCTTCAATATTTAATACTGTTGATGACACTGATAACTATGTTACCTATAAAATACATATTGTAACCGAAAATGATACTTTAGAAAGTATTATGGAAGAATATAGTACTAATAGAGAAATTTTAGAAGATTATAATGATTTAAGTAATATTAAATTAGGTGATAAAATAATTATCGCTTGTGATAATTAACGAAGCTTTAAGGAATCACCATTTAGTTCCTAAAGAATATGTTAATAAAGGTAAAGCAGTGGTGGTAACTACTGATAAAGGTAAATATGTTTTTAAAGATGGCAGTAATAATAAAAAAATATTCGATTATTTAAAATCTCGAAGTTTTGATTATTTACCTAATTTTATTAATAATGATGGGTATCGTGCTTATGAATATATTGAAGAATATGATATTCCTAAAGAACAAAAAATCCTTGATTTAATTAGATTAGTAGCTTTACTGCACACTAAAACTACGCATTATAAAGAAATAGATAATGAAGAATATGAAGAGATATATGATGATATAAGAGGTAATATTGAATATTTATATGGTTATTATACTGATTTAATTACAATTATTGAAAGTAAAGTTTATATGAGTCCTGATGAGTTTTTACTAGCCTCTAATATTGATAAAGTATATTATATGATTGATAAATGTTCTGATAAATTAGAACATTGGCACAATTTAATTAAAACCAAAGAAAAAGGGCGCAACGCCGTTATTCATAATAATTTATCACTAGACCATTTTTTAAGAAATGATAACTCTTATTTAATAAGCTGGGATAAAGCGAAAATAGGTAGTCCAGTGTTTGACTTATATAAACTTTATAAAAGACACGAACTAGACTTTGATTTTAAAGAAATCTTTAGAGAATATGAACACCATTATCCGTTATTTGATAGTGAAAAGGCTTTACTTGATACTTTGATTTGTATGCCTGATTTACTTAATTTAAAAGGTAGTTATTATCAAAGATGTGTTCAGGTTAGACATTTTATTGACTCTTTAAATAGAGCTGATAAACTTACCACCAGAAAAGCCGAAAAAAGGAAATAAATAAAAGTATTAAAAAAATAAATAGTAAAATAACGTTAAATCTTGTGACAATAAATATTGTTAAAAATAATTGATACATAACAATGACAAAGAAAATAATGCCTAAAATACACCATTTACCACGGCCACACCACCAATTTCTACGCATAACTCATCACCTAGTATATTATATTAATAAACTCTAGGCCACTCTATGTAATGGCCTATTTTATATTGTTTTTTCTTTTTTTTTATTGTATAATTAAAATAATAGGAGGGGCATTATGAAGAAAAATGGTTTTATTACTTCGGCACTTTTATATGGAATGCTGGCATTATTTTTAGTTTTAATGCTTGGTAGTTTAGCTATTTTATCAAACCGAAAACTTGGTATGGATAAACTTAAAGAAGCTTCAATTGCTGACACTAAAGCTGGTGATGAAGAAGTAGAGACAGAGTCTGCTTTAGCCTATGATTATATAAATAATAGGCTTGATTTTAATAATGGTGATGGACATATTTATCGAGGCGATAGCCCTAATAATTATATAAATTTTAATGGTAGTACCTGGCGTATTGTTTCTATTGAGCCAGACCATACTTTAAAAATAATAAGTGAAACTGCTGAAAATCAAGCTTATAATATCAAAGAACCTAATGAGGGTGAAGATTTTGACCCTATAGAGTGGGGGGCAAGAAATAGTTTAAATTTATATTTAAATGGTGATTATTTAAATAATTTAACTAGTAAAGCTTTAATTAGCCAGCATAATTTTGATGTGGGAACAGTTAGTGGTGATGAAGATAATTTAGAGGATATTAAAGCCCTTACTCAAGATGTAACTTGGAATGGGTCTGTTGGCTTAATTAGTATTAGTGATTACTTTAATTCTAATAGTGAAGAAAAATGCCGAAATTTTAAAGATTTTGATGCTAATGATTGTTCTAGTACAACTTATATTAATGATACCCTTACTTTGTCTACTAATGGTGAGCAAGTATATATGATTGATGCTGGTTATAAGCTTCAAGATATTAAGACGGCATCTAGAGTTAGACCTGTTCTTTATTTAAAATCAGGAACAAGAATAAGTAGTGGTGATGGTAGTGAAAGTACCCCGTTTGAAGTAGAAACTAGTTAAAAATACTTGTATTTTTATCAAAATATTGTTATAATTAATCACAGAAACAAAAGCTGTGACTAAAGAGTAGTAACAAAAGCTCTTATTTAATAGAGAGCTAGCCATAGGTGGAAGGCTAGTAAATAATCTTTTGTGAATTCACTTTGGTAGCTGTATATGCAAAGATATACCGTTTAAGCGCGTTAAGCTTTAATAAGATAAGTTAAACTTATAAAGTAAGGTGGTACCACGGTAATTCCGTCCTTACATTTATAAGTTTTTTTTAGGAGGTAATTATGGAAAATATTTTAGAAACTTTAAAAAAAGAATTAATAGAAGTTAGTGAAGAACACGCTTTAAGTGAAATCAAAGCTAAATATTTAGGAAAAAAAGGTTTAATTACTGGCTTATCAGCCCAAATAAAAGATTTACCAGTAGAAGAAAAGAAAACTTTTGGTGCAAATTTAAATAAAATAAAAAATGAAGCTACTAGTTTAATTGAAGAAAGAAAAGAGAAAATCGAAAAAGAGATATTGGACAAAAAATTAGCTAGTGAAAGCATTGATATTAATTTACCTAGTACAAAAGTACCAGTAGGAGCACCTAATATTGTGGAAAAAATTGTTGAAGAGGTAGAAGAATTGTTAATGTCAATGGGCTATGACGTTGTTGATGGACCAGAGGTTGAACTTGATAAATATAACTTTGAAATGCTTAACTTACCTAAAGGTCATCCTGCTCGTGATGCTCAAGATACTTTCTATCTTAAAGGTGAAGAACTTCTTTTAAGAAGTCAAACCTCACCAGTTCAAATAAGAACAATGCTTGAAGGTAAAGGTGAAAAACCAGTTAGAGTTATTTGTCCAGGTAAAACATACCGTAGGGATGATGATGATGCGACACACTCTCATCAATTTATGCAAATAGAGGGGCTTTTAGTTGATAAAAACATTAGCTTATCTGATTTAAAAGGAACATTTGATGTTATTGCTAAAACATTATTTGGTGAAGAGTGTAAGACAAGATTTAGACCTAGTTTCTATGCTTTTACTGAACCATCAGTAGAAATGGATATTAGTTGCCACGTTTGTAAAGGCAGTGGCTGCCCAGTTTGTAAAAATACGGGCTGGATTACCGTATCCGGCGCAGGTATGGTTCATCCTAAAGTATTAGAAGGCTGTGGCTATGAACCTAAAGAGTGGAGTGGCTTTGCTTTTGGCTTTGGGGCGGAAAGACTGGCAATGGTTAAATATAATATCGATGATTTACGTGTTTTTTACACTAATGATTTAAGAGAAAGTAAAACATTTGACCGAAAGGGGGATAATTAATGATAGATTTAGAATGGGTAAAAGATTATATTGATATTGACGACCAGGATTTAAAAGAACTAGCTGTGAAAATTACTAAAGCGGGCGTTAACATCGAAAAAGTCATTACTAATCATATTGATAATTTAGTTGTTGGTGAAGTTGTAGAGTGTAAGATGCATCCAGACTCCGACCATTTACATATATGTAAAGTAAATGTTGGTAATGAAGTTAAACAAATTATTTGTGGTGCAGATAATGTTCGTGAAGGGTTAAAAGTTATTGTTGCACTTCCAGGCGCTAAATTACCCGGTGGAGTAATTAAAAAAACCAAACTTGCTGGGGAAGAATCTAATGGAATGATTTGTGCTTTATATGAACTTGGTTTAGAAGAAAAGACTGAAGAAGCTTATAATAGAGGCATTGAAGAACTTCCTAAAGATGCTCCTGTTGGTATGGATGCTTTAAAATATTTAAAGTTAGATGATACTTTATATGAACTTGATGTCCATAAACATCGTAATAATGACTGTTATTATCATATTGGTTTTGCTTATGAAATCGCCGCTATTTTAAATAGAAAAGTAACACTTCCGGAAGCGAAAACAACTCCTATAAAAGATGATATCAAAAATCACTTTAGCTTAAAAGTAGAAACTGATAAATGTCCTTATTATTTAGCTAAAATGGTTACTGATGTTAAAATCGGACCATCGCCAGATTTTATTAAAAGAAGACTCCAAGCTTATGGTATGCGTTCAATTAATAATGTGGTGGATATTTCTAACTATGTAATGCTTGAATATGGACAACCGCTTCATTTCTTTGACAAAGATGCTTTAGGTGATAAGATTTTGGTTAGAGATGCTAAAGAAGGGGAAGAAGTTAAAACTTTAGACGGTATTAATAGAGTTTTAAAGGCTTCTGATATTGTCATTACTGATGGAAAGAAACCGATTTGTGTTGCTGGAGTTATGGGTGGTGAAAGTACCGAAGTAACTGAAAGTACGAAAAATATTTTAATTGAAAGTGCGATTTTTGATAGTGTAAGTATTAGATATACTTCGACTAATTTAAATTTAAAAAGTGAAGCATCAATTAGATATGGTAAAGGTTTAAGTTATGAATATACTGAAAAAGCTATTGAAAGGGCTTGCTATTTATTAGAAAAATATGCGGGAGCTAAAGTTTTATCAGGTACTGTAAAACACGATAAAGTTGATAAAACACCAAAGGTCGTAACATTTAAAGCTTCTGAAATTAATAATTTACTTGGTATTACTATTAGTGAAGATGATGTAAAAAAAGAACTAGAACGTTTAGATTTTCCTTACGAATATAAGGATGGGACATTTATTACAACAATTCCTGCTAGAAGATTAGATATCGACCCTTATGTTAATGATATTGCTGAAGAAGTTGGAAGACTTTATGGTTATCATAATTTAAAATCAACATTACCTGTTGTTAGTACTAAAAAAGGTGAATATGCGAAGGATATTAAATACCGTAAACTTATTTCTAAACGTTTAAGAGCTTTAGGTTTAAACGAAGCTAAAACTTATACTTTAGTGTCGCCAGAAATGGCTAAATTATTTAAATATGAAGATAAAGAAAATTTACCACTTCCTAATCCAATGAGCCTTGATAAAGCTATTTTAAGAACAACTTTAATTCCATCACTATTAAATGTTTATGATTATAATAATAAACGGAAAGTTAAAGATGTTATGCTTTATGAAGTCGCGAAAACTTATGATGCTAGTTACAATGAAGAAAGTAAAATTGCTATTTTAATGAAAGGTGATTATATTAGTAGTAGTTGGCATAATATAAAAATAAATACCGATTTTTATTTAATTAAAGGAATTGTCGAAAACTTACTTGATTATTTAGGTTTTAAAAATCGTTATACTTTTGAAAAAGAAGCTATTTCTAATCTTCATCCAGGTATAGGTGCGCGAATTTTATTAGATAGAAAACCTATTGGTATTATTGGTAAAGTTCATCCTGCTTTAAATAAAGATGATATTTATGTGGCTGAAATTTCACTTGAAGCTTTAATGACTAAAGTTAAACCTATTAAATTTAAAGCTGCTCCTAAATATCCAGAAATTGTTAAAGATTTAGCCTTTGTAATGGAAAAAGAGACGCCAACTAAAGATATTGAAGCAGTTATTAAAAAAGCAGGTGGCCGGCTGCTTACTGATGTCCACGTCTTTGACGTTTATACTGGAAGCAATGTTTCCGAAGATGAAAAATCAGTAGCTTATAATTTAACGTTCCAAGATTTAACTAGAACTTTAACTGAAGAAGAAGTTACTAAAGTATTTAATAATATTATTGAAAAAGTTCAAAAAGAAACAACTGCGAAATTAAGAAAATAAAAAAGAACCTATGAAGTTTTAATGCTTTATAGGTTTTTGATATTTTAGTTACTTTGGCATATAATAGCTATTGAACAAAATGTCCGCAAACGGAAAAAAAAGTTCAATGAACAAGCATTTACAAACAAGGCCAAATGTTTTTCAAGCATACAAAAACCCTTGAAAATTCAAGGGATAATTACTTATTGGAGGGCCTAGTCGGATTTGAACCAATGGACAGAAAGTTTTAGCTTTATAAGCCACCATTGATATTATCGGTAAAATATTTATTTTTGTCTAATAGCAAATAAGATGATAACAAGTATTGAAACAATAATCAACGTTATTAGCATAGGCGATTGTAAAAAGATAGAAAGAATTGGTCTTAGTAATATTATTCCGCCAAAGAAACCTAATATAGCGATCCCGATTATTGCGCCATTACTTAATCCTTCCTCTGCGTTTTTATATTCTGTTTCTTTATTTAAATATCTATACCAATTTGCAAAAGATATCATAATATATGGTGTTACCCACAAACTTAATAAGCCTAAAGTAATTACTGATAGTAAAAGCCAACCAATAAAACTTACCGATAAGGCATAATACTCTAGGCGATGATTTTGAAGTAATTTAATACAGTTACTAAATGTCCCAGAGCTTGATTTACTTTGTTTTAAATCGTCGACAGATGCAATATTATACACTAATAAAATAGGGACAAAGTATAAGATAAAGAAGAAACATATTATTACTCCAATTATTGTAAAATAATATGGAAGGACAAGTGTACTTATAATAGTTATAATTATAAAAATAATATTAAGAAACAAAGCTTTAAAACTTTTCCATATATTTTTAAATACATATATAATGGATTTACCTAATGAAGTGTAATTATCACGGCTAATTTCTAGTGAAATTCTAAACATTATTTGTGATATGAAAAAATTTAAAATATATATTACAATTGCGCCAATAATTAATACTTTAAAATTAGAAAACATAACATCTGTATATGGTGATAAATTTGTATAATAAGAGTTAGTTGATACAGAAGGAACAACAAGTAAATTTTTAAATATATTGGTACAAATTATTGAAATAATAACTGTAAAAACTAGACAAATAGTTATAGGTGTTTTTTTTCTTTTTTTAGCATCTTCTTTTATGCTTTTTCTAATAATTGAACTATTTATTTTATATTTTTGAATGTTATCCTGATTTAAATTATTGTTTGTCATATTAGGATTAGCCTGAACATTGTTGGGTGCTACACTAGGACTAGCTTGAACATTGTTGTTTGTTATACTAGGATTAGCCTGAACATTATTGTTTGTCATACTAGGATTAGCCTGAACATTGTTGTTTGTTATATTAGATCTGGCCTGAACCGTGTTGTTTGTGATAGTAGATTTAGGTTGTAGACTGTTGATT
>CALVRT010000100.1 GCA_944358735.1 uncultured Bacilli bacterium
TTGATGCCCATAGTCATATAATGGGGGTAGCTAAATCTTTATTAATTGCTGATTTAAAAGAAGCAAAAAATGATAAAGATGTTATTAAAGTTATAGAAGAATTTAAACAAAAAAATAATATTTCTAAAAATAAATGGCTTTTAGGTTATAATTATAATTTTGAAAAGTATCCAAAATCACTTGATAAAATTTTTCCAAATAATCCTGTTTTAATTACGCATATATCAGGGCATACCGGTTTTCTAAATTCTAAAGCGATGAAATTAGCTGGTAAAGAAGGTAATGGCTATTTTGAAGAAAAAGAATTTATGGAAATAGTTGCTAAAATAAATCCTTTTACTTTAGAAGCTTTAAAAAAAAGTTATAAAAAAGCTGAAAAATTATATTTATCTTATGGAATTACAACATCCCAGGAAGGATTATTAAATAAAGAAAATTTAAAAGTATTAGAAACTTTAGCCAAAGAAAATAAATTGATATTAGATGTAATTGGTTATACGGATGATTTTAAAATAGATAAAAAATATCGTAATTATTTTAATCATTTTCGGGTTGGCGGTTATAAAATATTTTTAGACGGTTCTCCGCAGGCTAAAACCGCATTTTTACTTGAACCATATATTGGAACGAATAATTATGGAATTATTAATTATAGTCATGAAGAATTAAAGAAGTTAGTTATCAAAGCTTTAACTGATAAACAGCAATTATTAATTCATAGTAATGGTGATGCGGCTTCTTTACAATTAGTTACAGTTTTTAATGATTTGAAAAATAAATTTCCTGACTTTTACCGGCCAGTTTTAATTCATGCACAAATAATTGGTAAGGAAGAACTAGAAAAACTAAAAGATTTAAAAATAATTCCTTCATTTTTTATTAATCATATTTATCATTTTGGTGATGTTCATATTAAAAATTTAGGCTTAAAAAGAGCTAGTAATATTAGTCCGGCGGGCTGGGCGAGGGAAATAGGTCTTACTTATACTTTTCATCAAGATAGCCCCGTTCTTAAGCCAAATATGTTAGAGAGTATTTGGTGTGCGGTAAATAGAGTAACTAAAAATAATGTTTTGTTAGGTGAAAATCAAAAAATATCTGTTTATGAAGCTCTAAAAGCCGTAACTATAAATGCTGCTTATCAATATTTTGAGGAAAATACAAAAGGAAGTATTAAAGAAGGTAAGCAAGCAGATTTAATTATTTTAGATAAAAACCCTTTAAAAATAGATAAAAAATCAATAAAAAATATTAAAATTTTAGAGACATTTAAATGCGGAACATCTGTTTACCGAAATTGGTAACCAAAATTTGACAAACCCTTTAAGATATGTTAGGATAAAAGCCATCCAACTGAAAGGGGGAGAAGATTATGAGTAATGATATGGATTATAAAGTTATTTTAACAGCTCAAGAAGTTGAACGTTTAAAAGAATTAGTAGAAGTTATGGAAGCTAAACTAGAATATGAAAGATTAGCTTTAAAGGCTTTTCGCTCAGAACATAAAGTTAAAAATGGTGATGAAATGATGGCACCTGATTTAGGATATGTTGCCGATGTTATCAAGGTAGAAAACCAGCTTGATTATTATAAAGTATTATTAGCTAATTATGAGCTAGCTAATCCGCAAACTGATGGGGTTGAAATTGGTAGTTATGTTTCAGTATATGATAGAAGTCTTAAAAAAGAATTTAGCTTTTTAGTCGTTCAAGAAAAAAGAGTTCCAGGTAATAGTATTGGTGGTATTAAAATCGTTACACCGGAAGCTCCACTTTTTAAGGTAATTGAAAATAAAAAATATAAAGATGAAATTACCTTTACTAATCCTAATACCAATGAAGAATCTGTAGTGATGATTACAGAAATAAATAACGAATTTTGTAAACAATTTGGTGTTCAAAAAACAATGAGCTAGGCATTAAAATATGCCTTTTTTTAATGGCTTCATATAATAAACTGGTGAAGCATTATGAAAAAAGTAGGCATTTTAATGAGTAAAACAATTACTGAAATGGGTAACGAAGGTTTTATTTTATATAAAAAATTAAATGATTATTTATTAAAAAATAATATTATTACATTTGGATTTGTTCCGCCAGTAATTGATAATAAATTAGATTATGAAAAATTAAAAAAAATAATGAAAAAAATTGATGGCGTTATTTTAGAAGGTGGTGACGACTTTGATAAGTTTGATTTAGAAGTCGTTAAATACATTTATGACAATGATATTCCGTGTCTTGGTATTTGTTTAGGTATGCAAATGATGGGGTGCTTATTTGACGGTAAAATGGAGAATGTAAAAGGGCATATGAGTAATAAAAAATACGTTCATTTTGTTTATTTAAATAAAAACGGTAAATTGTATAAAATATTTAAAAAAAGAAAAATATTAGTTAATTCTCGGCATAATAGTATTATTACAGAAACTAGTTTAAATAAAGAAGCATATAGTAATGTATTAGAAGCGGTTAGTGCAGATAATAAAAAATTTTTTATTGGTGTCCAGTGGCATCCCGAAAGCTTGGATGATATAAATTCTTATAAACTTTTTAAGGCATTTTTCAAATCATTGAAAAAAAATTAAATTTCATATATAATTATGAAGCGAGGTAATAGATATGAAAATAAAATACGAACTAATAAATCAAGATAAAAAGGCTCGGCGAGGTCTTTTACATACTAATCATGGTACTGTTGAAACACCTATGTTTATGCCCGTAGGAACACTTGCCAATGTTAAGATGTTAACACCGGAAGAATTAAAAGAAGTAGGTAGTGGTATTATTTTATCTAATACTTATCATTTGTGGTTAAGGCCTGGTGAAGACGTTATAAAAAAGGCAGGAGGACTTCATAAATTTATGCATTATGATGGGCCAATATTGACTGATAGTGGTGGCTTTCAAGTTTTTTCTTTAGCTAAAAACAAAAAGAAAGACATTACCGAAGAAGGGGTTCATTTTAAAAGCCATATTGATGGCAAAGCTTTATTTTTAACGCCTGAAAAGTCAATGGAAATTCAAAATAAACTTGATAGTGATATTGCAATGAGTTTTGATGAGTGTATTCCATATCCAGTTACTTATGATTATGCAAAAGCAAGTACTGAAAGAACTTTGAGATGGGCTAAACGAGGTAAAGATGCTTTTAATAATGAAAATCAATCTCTATTTGGAATTGTTCAGGGTAGTTCTTATCCTGACCTTCGGGAATATAGTGCCAAAAAAACTGTCGAGATGGGTTTTGATGGATATGCGATTGGTGGAACTAGTGTTGGTGAAGATAAAGAAACAATGTATAAAATGGTTGATGATGCTATTAAATTTTTACCGGAAGATAAACCGCGATATTTAATGGGTGTTGGTGAGCCAGAGGATTTGCTTGAAGGAATTGAACGCGGTGTTGATATGTTTGACTGTGTTCTTCCAACAAGACTTGCCAGACACGCTAATGCCTTTACGGAAACTGGCAAAATTAATTTAAAAAATGCCAAATATAAGGAAGATTTTGCGCCAATTAGTGAAAGTTGTGATTGTTATACTTGCAAGCATTATACTAAAGCTTATTTAAGACATTTATTCACGGCTAAAGAAGGCCTTGGTGGTAGACTTCTTTCTATTCATAATATAAGATTTTTAATCAAATTAATGGAAGATGCTAGAGAGGCAATTACTAACCAAAATTTTGCTGAATATAAAAAGCAGTTTTTAGAAAAATATAAAAACTAGCTTTTTTTCTGCATATTTATACCAACCATACTACCAAAAATACTACTTGATAGTAAAATTGAATAAAAGATAATGTCTTTTAAGTTAATGGCTTCTTTTAGAATAAGATTTATAATTACAATGATAAAAATAAATATTAACCCTAACTTAAGACCTTCTAAATATCCTCTTTTAGTGGTATTTTTCCCAATATATAATCCTCCAAATATTAAAGCTAAAATAGGAACTATAATGATTAGAACGTTAGTTATTTTATAATTAAATAAGTCAAAATAATTAAAAATAGTAACTAAAAATAGTAATAATAGTAAACTTACTATGGTAATTAAAAAGCTAATAGATATTTTTTTTAAGTATTTCATATTCTTAACTCCTTTATTAAATAATATTCTTTTAACATATCTTGCATTACAAAAAATATTATGTTATACTATTTTTAACATAGTAGAAGGAGACTTATTATGAAGAATGAAGGCTTTTTTAAAACTGGAAACGTGAAAAGAAAAACAATTGTTTTGTTAGTCTTGCTTGTTTTATTTTTTTCAGTGGTCATTGTTACTTTTGCTCAACCTTTAGCTAGAAATTTATTTCCAGTAAAAACTAATTCTTTAGATTGGAATATTAAATTTACAAAAGCTATTCAGAGTAATATTAAAGGCTATGCTCAAAGTATTGAACCGGTTAGTTATGACGATTCGTCAGCTTCATTTGCTGTTCAACTTACCGGTACAGGAGATAGTGTGACTTATGATTTTACTATTAGTAATGAAGGAAAAAATGATGCTAAAGTTGATAGTATTTATATTGTTCCTGCTAATAAAGAAGACGAAGCTATTATTTTCCAAACTAGTAATTTAAAAATAGGTGAGGAACTTTTAGCTGGTGAAAGTAAAATTTTAAAAGTAACCGCTTTGTTTAATCCTGATTTTAGCGGAGACCCTCATAATATTGAAAAAAAGGCTACAATTCATGTTAATTTCGTACAAAAATAAAAAGTTAGATTTTGATTTCTAACTTTTTTAACGACTTCTAGTTGCGCTTTTAAAACTCATTGTATAACTAGTTCTTTGCGTTGCAAATTCACCATGTTTTTCAGCTTCTTCGGCCATTTTTTTATCAATAGCTCTGCTGATAGCATCGTGAACCATTTTTCTATGTTGACCACAATATGAGTTACTTGGTAATGGATTATTCATTATATATGCATTTAAATCAAGTAATTCTTGTTTATCATATTCACTTGCTAAAACATCAGCTAAAATATCAGATTCATTAATTTTTTTCATTGTATCCTCCCTTTCAATTACGCTATTATTATACTTATAATTTTAATTTTGTCAATTTTTTAAGTATTTATTAATTTTTAAGTACTGATGGATAGTTACATAAATAACATTAAGGCTACTAGCAAACACTAATCCCCAAAGGCCAATATGAAGATAAGAAAGGCTAAAAATAGCGAGTATTCTAATGATTGTTCCTTGTAAAGTTCCATTCATAGCGTCTTTAGCTTTTCCCATAGCTTGTAAAGCCGCATTTAAAGGGTTTTGAATGTAATGGAAGATAAATAAAGGCGCTAGGACTTTTATATATTCGATTCCATCTGTTGTTCCATAAATAAAAGATAGTGGCAACTCGGGATCAAAAATAAAAATTAAAGTGGCTGGAAAACCAACTAATAATGATAAGAAGATGGCGAGTTTTAGTCTTTTTTTGACAAACTTTTTATGGCCTTTACTATAGGCATTACTAATACCGGGAATTAAAGCTTGACTAATAGCCATAGTGAAAAACGAAGGCAGTAATATTAACGGCATAATAAAGCCGTTTAATACACCATATTCATTAACGATAAATTTATTATTATAACCACAATTTAAAAGGACAAAGGTTAAAATAATTGGTTCGAGAAAGGCTCCAAAAGAACCAATAAGTCTACTCATAGTTGTTGGAACACCAATAGAAAATACATCTTTAATATTTTGTTTATTTGGTTTAAAATCTTTTTTAGTAATTTTAAAGTTTTTAGGTAAAAAGAAAAATAAGATAAAAATTGAAGTGAGTTCACTAAACATATTGACTAAAAAAGTATAAGCAACGGCATATTCAAGTCCTTTTGGTAAAATTAAAGGAAGGCCAACTATTAAAATAGTAAGTCTTATTACATCTTCAATTACGCAAGATAAAACGTGAGGAAACATTTGTTGTTTACCAAAAAAATAACCTCTTAAAATACTTGAAATGCTGATAAAAGGTAAAACTAAAGCAATAGCTATAAGACTGTAATAGCACCTTTTTTCATTTAATAAAAATGTTGATAAAAAGGGCGCTAGAAGAATAATTAAAGCCATTAATGTAAGATTAAACAGTAAAGAAATAGGAATAATTCCTAAAACAAGGTTTTTATTATTTTTATTTTCTTCAGCTACTAATTTACTAATAGCAACTGGTAGACCTAACTGGGCTAGGGCCATAAACAAAATAAAAGCCGGGGAAGAAAGGGCAAAAATACCCATTCCTTCACTTCCTAAAAATCTAGCCATGACTATTTTTTTAATCATACTAGCAAGTTTAGATATAAAGCCACCAAATATAAGTAATATAACTGATTTTATAAAGCTTGTCTTTTTCATACTATATTTTATTTAAATAAATAAAAAAAATAACAAGTTTTACCCTGTTATTTATATTTTAATTAATATTTAAGCATTTTCAATTACATATGGATTACTACTTGTTCCTTCACCTTGCAAAGTGATATCAGATGACAGATAGATAACCGGGACGACGCCGTCGCCACCGTTGACAGCAATGCTGCCGAGGTAGCCGTTGCTGCGGACATAGAACACGTGGCTCGAGGAACTGGCGTACGGAGAAATGGTCCAAGGATAAGAAGATCCTACCGCATTAAATATCCAATTGGTATCTTTACAAGTACTATAATTATCATTATTTAAACTAAATGTTTCACATTGTGCGGTATTCGTATTGGCTCTTAAATACTCACTTGCGGTTATTAATCCTACTTTACTGTTCCAAGTAGTACCGTTTTCATCATTTATTTGATCGGCAAGATCATTATTATCATATGTTACTGCTCCTATACTATAAT
>CALVRT010000101.1 GCA_944358735.1 uncultured Bacilli bacterium
CATTAAATATAAATTAGGGTGGCGACCACCCGATACTGGTCTACGGAGAGTCCTAAGGAATCTGTGAAGTAGAAAAAGCTTCTCGTGAGAGAAGCTAATGTCAAAATTTATTTTGACATTTTTGTTCATAGCGATACCACTTTGTATTTAGTCCTACTAATTCCATCGCATTCATTTTATCACTCTACCTTTTTCTATGTTAAGTTAAAACTTAATTATATATAAATTATAAAGATAAAACAGATTTTTTTTAATACCAATAAAAATTATTAAGATATATCTTAACAAAATTATAAAAATATGATATATTTATATTGTAAGAATACAGACGGGAAGGAAGATATAAATGAATAAAAGAAGGAAAAACAATTATATAATATTAGGCCTATGTATGGTATTAGTCTTAATGGGGATAGGCTATGCGGCATTTTCTAGTCAGTTAAATATTACTGGTACAAGTAATATTACCAGTAACTGGGATGTTAGGATAACTAATATTGAATCAGAATTAAATGGAGCTGAAGATTTAGAAGCACCAACTTATGATAATACCAATGGATTATATGCATCATTTCATACAGGTTAATCAAAACCAGGAGATTATGCTTTATATACGGTAACTATTGAAAACAGGGGAGATATTGATGCCAGAATCGAAAAAAATAAATTCATATTATGAAGAAAATGAATATGTAAGAGCCAGTACATATAGTAGATGTACAGATGTCGCTGCAGCGTTTAATGGTACTGATTGTAAGAATAATAATTGGATGTATTTGAATGATATATGGTGGACAATGTCGACGTATTCTAGCAGCTACTCGAGCAATGTGTGGGGCGTGTACAGTGACGGCTACCTCTTCTACAACCTTGCGACCAGCACGGACAGCGTCCGACCTGTAGTAACATTATCTCCTGATGTTAAAATAACTTCGGGTGACGGCAGTTCTAGCTCTCCTTATGAGTTAAGTCTATAAAATGAGGTTTAAAAGCTTCATTTTTTTTCATTTTTAAAAATTTTGTTGATTAAAATTAAAGATATTCTCCCAATATATACATAGAATATAAGAGAAAGGAGAAAGAAATGCTTGGAAATTATGAAGAAAAAGCTAGAAAAGTTTTAATTGATGCTAAAAGAGAAATGAAAGAACTAAAACATCCCTATATTTCTTCTGAACATTTAATGTTAGCTATTTTAAAAAATGATAAAGATATCACCCAAAAATTAAAAAAATATAATTTAAGTTATCAAAGTTTTAAAGAAGAAATTATTAAAATAATTGGTGAAGGTTCTAAAGAAAGTCAGTGGTTTTTATATACACCGCTTCTTAAAAGAATTTTAGAAACAGCTAGTATTGATGCTAAAGAAAATAATGGGGGAACGATTACCGTAAATCATTTAATGTCAGCTTTACTTGAAGAAGGTGAAGGGGTAGCTATTAGAATAATGCTGGGAATGAATATTGATATTGATGCTTTATATAGTGATTTTGCTTATAAAATATTAAATAATAGTAGTTCTAAAAAATTATTGTTAGAAGAACTTGGAATAAATTTAAATAAAAAAGCTTTAAGCGGTAAATTAGACCCGGTAACAGGAAGAGATAAAGAAATTAGAAGAGTTTTGGAAATTCTTTCTCGGCGCACCAAGAATAATCCCTTATTAATTGGTCCAGCTGGAGTTGGTAAAACCGCTATTGTTGAAGAACTGGCTAGTATGATAGTAAAAGGAAATGTTCCTTTAAGTTTAAAAGGTAAAAGAATTATCAGTTTGGATATGGCAACTAGTGTTGCGGGGACAAAATATCGCGGAGAGTTTGAAGAGAGAATGCGTAAAATTATTGATGAAATAGAAAACAATGATGATATTATTTTATTTATCGATGAAATACATACGTTAGTTGGCGCTGGTGGGGCTGAAGGGGCGATTGATGCTTCTAATATTTTTAAACCGGCTTTAGCCAGGGGGAAACTGCGCTGTATTGGAGCAACAACTACTGAAGAATATCAGAAATATATCGAGAAAGATAGTGCTTTAGAAAGAAGATTTCAAAAAGTTAACATTGAAGAGCCAGATAAAAAAACTGTAAAAAATATTTTAATGAACTTAAAAGAAATATATGAAGGTTTTCATCATGTAATTATTGATGAAGAAACAATAGACCAAATTATTAATTTAGCTGATAAATATGTTTATAATCGTTATGAACCTGATAAATCAATTGATATTTTGGATGAAGTATGTGCGAAGGTTAGTTTAAAAGAAAGCAAAAAATTAAAAGATTATCGTTTATATAATCAAAAATTAAATAATGTTATTAAATGTAAAAAAGAAAATATTTTAAAAAATGATTTTGAAAAGGCCACTGTTTATAAAAATAAAGAATTTGAATTAATGGATAAAATAAATAAATTAGAGCTTTCTTTATATAAGCCAACCCTAAAAAAAGTGACTAAAATTGATGTCGCTAAAGTGGTTAGTGAAAAAACATTAATCCCAGTTTATGAAATTTTAAATGAAAAGAAAAAAATAATTAAAGAAATAGAAAAAGTATTCAAAAAACAAATTATAGGTCAAGATGAAGCGATTAAAGAAGCTAGTATGATTGCTAAAAAAATTAAACTTGGTTTAAATGATAAATGTTATTCCATGCTTTTTTGCGGACCATCTGGTGTTGGAAAAACGAAATTAGCTAAATTATTCGGTCAGACATTAGCTTTAGAAAACGTCATTAAACTTGATATGAGTGAATTTAAAGAAGGACACAGCGTAAGTAAAATAATTGGTTCGCCACCTGGGTATATTGGTTATGATGATATAAATATTTTAGAAGAAATTAAAAATAAACCTTTTTCAGTTTTGATTTTAGATGAAATTGAAAAGGCTCATTCTAATGTTATTAATTTGTTTTTACAAGTTTTAGATGAAGGAAAATTAAAAAATAGTAAAGGCAAAACTATTAGATTTGATAATGTGGTGATTATCATGACTTCTAATGCTGGTTTTCATGGTGTTGATGTTGGTTTTAATAAAAATGTTAAAACAAAAAGTAAAATAAATGATAGTTTTTCAATTCCTTTTATTAGTAGAGTCGATAGTGTTTTAGAATTTAATTCTTTAACGAAAGAAAATATAAGCAAAATTGTGCATTTAAAATTAAATGAACTTAAACATAAATATCAAAATAAAATAAATGTTAAAATTAATCCCAAAATAGTTGATGAATTAGTAAATTTAATTGATTATGAAAATTATGGGGCGCGTAATGTTAATAAAGTAATTAAAGATAAAATTGAAAACCAAATTGTTGAGGCTTTACTAGAAGAAAAAGATTATATAAATATTAAAGACTTTAAACAAGTAGTATAAAAAACTGAATGATTTAAAATATTTCATTCAGTTTTTATATTGGTTATATTTTCAAAGTCTCCAGATTTAGCTAAAGCGGACAAAGTTTTATTCTTAAAATTGATGCCAAAAGTTTTTTCATAATCTTTAACACTTCTTACTTTTCCAAGTCCAAATTTTGGCGGGATAATATCGTCATTTAAAATACCTAACAAATTTTGTAATCTTTTATTTTCTTTATCCATTGTATCGCTTTTTAAGCCAGGAAATTCTTGTTTCTTTTTTTGATATAGGTGATAAACAAAATTTTCACCGGGGTTATAAACATTCCAGCCATGAGTATATAATCTAATACTCATAGGTAGTTCATCTCCATAAAAATACATGTTTATATCAAATAAAACATCTTTATAGGCCGCGCTAAAAGTAAAGAAATTACCAGCTGCAATAAAAGCGTTTTTTTTGTAGGCTAGAGGATTGTCTTTCTTAATAGGTTTGCTAGTGCAGGCGATAAAATAACTATCTTTAGGAACGGTTCTAAATTCTTTGGCAAACATAACTATACCATCAGCAGGTTTATCAAAAATTTTATCGTTTAATGGTAAATGTAACATTTCTTCAGTCATAGCCGGAGGGTATGCGGATAAAATAGCTTTGTTATCGTGTAAAGATAATAGTTGATTAATAATTAATGAATCCCAATGTTTAACAAACCGCATATGGGCATCTATTTGATATATATATTTTTCATCATCAATTAATCTTTGACATAAATATCTAGCAAAGACACTGCCTCTGGCTCTATCTTTTTTTAAATGAATTATTTTACAGTTATCAATTTTTTGAAGTTCATAATAATCGGTTAAGTCATCACTTTGATAACATATCGCAAAATGCACTCTTTCTGGATATTCTGCTTGAATAAGGGCACTATTTACAGTATTTAATAATTCTTTATCGCAATATGATGCGATGGCAACTAAAATTGTTTCTTTGTCCATACTTAAAAACCTACTTTCATAATAATTTTAAAACAAAAGATACTATTTTTGTAAATTATAGCATACCTTATAGCTTTTTTCAATTTACATTAAATAAAAAATCCCAAAGCAATTATCGATTATGAAATAATATTTGAAATGAATTAGCAAAAATAGTTAATTCATTTTTTTATTTGACAAATTGCGCTGGTCTAACTTTTTATAATAGAAAATATATTAAATTAAAGGGTGAAGATTATGAAAAAAGTAAAGACCAAACCAAAAAGAAGATTTAAAAAAAGAATTCTTTTATATGCCTTTTGCGTATTTTTAGGATATCAATTATCTTATAATTTAATTATGAATTTTAAGTTAGCTGATTCCAATGAAACTTTTATTAAAGGCTTACTAGCTGATTCTAATTATCATATGCTTTATGAGAAGAAAGCTAATAATTTATTTTCTAGGTTGTTTTCTGAAGTAATAGACGTTAATAAGCCGGTTAGTATTTTAGAAAATACATTTCATTTTAAAGCTAGTAAAACCGAAGCTACGACTTATATTGATAGTAGTAAAGTCGAAATGGAGGAAGCTGATAATCCTTCAATTTATATTTATAATTCCCATCAATCAGAAGAGTATCAAGGTGAGGGGTTTGAAGAATATAATATCAAACCAGGTGTTATGATGGCTGCTTATATTTTAGAGGATAAACTTGAAAAAGAGGGAGTAAATACTATGATATTAGAGGATAATTTAATTGATTATATGAATTTAAACAATATGTCATTTAATAAAAGTTATATTGCAAGTAGAACTTTAATCGAAGATGTAATAAGTAGTAATAATTTTAAATTAATTATTGACCTTCATCGTGATAGTATTGCTAAAGATAAGGTGACAACGGTTATTAATAATAAATCGTGTGCGAAGGTTGTTTTTGTTAATGGTTTGGATTATGAAACTAGCGACCAAAATTTAAGTGTTGCAAACAAACTTAATGACAAAATAAAAGAAAAATATCCAAGTTTAACTAGAGGCGTCCTGACTAAAGGTGGCGATGATGTTAATGGCATTTATAATCAAGATTTAAATCCCAATATGATTTTATTAGAACTTGGTTCCCAGTATAGTACTATTGATGAAGTATTAAATACCCTTGAACTTTTAGCCCCTATCTTAAAGGAGTATGTAAATGAAATATAAAGTTGGTAAAAAAATATTTCGGGTAACTTTCTCTTTGTTTTTAACCGCCTTTTTAGTCTTGTATTTTACGCAAGGGATGGGATACTTTGAATATGAAAATCATAAAAAAGCTACTTTAACGGAAAAGCAAATAAAAGCCTTTGAACAAGATGTTGCTGCTGGTAAAGAAGTTGACGTTAAAGATTATTTGCCAGAAGAAAACAATAATTTTCAAAATTCTATTTCTAGTGCGGGCCTTAAAGTATCAAGTTTAGCTGAAGATTGTGTTAAAAATGCCGTTGAGGGTGGATTTAAGGCTTTGGCCAAAATAGTTGGTACTTAGCCTTTTTTTCAATTGTGAAATGTGATATGATATTTATGGTGATGTAAATGGGTAAATTAATTATTGGTAGTCATGTTTCTTATACCAAAGATGAAGGTATGCTTGGTAGCGTTAAAGAAACGTTAAGTTATGGGGCTAATACCTTTATGTTTTATACAGGTGCGCCCCAAAATACAGCCAGGCTTCCTATTGATAAAGAGAAAACAATCGAAGCAAAGAAGTTAATGCAGGAAAACGATATTGATATAAATGATGTTATTGTGCATGCTCCTTATATCGTTAATTTAGCTAATGACAAAGATGAAGATAAATGGAATTTTGCAGTTAATTTTTTAATGGCTGAACTTAAAAGAACTGAAAGTTTAGGGGTTAATAAAGTAGTTCTGCACCCTGGTAGCCATGTTGGCCTTGGTGTAGATGTGGCAATTAATAATATCGCCAAAGGTTTAAACATTATTTTAAAAGATGAAGAAGGACCAAGTATTTTATTAGAAACAATGGCTGGTAAAGGAACGGAAGTTGGAAAAACATTTGAAGAAATAAAAGCAATTATTGATAAAGTTGATAATCAAAAGAGAATAAAAGTATGTTTAGATACTTGTCATATTAATGATGCTGGTTATGATGTATCTAATTTCGATAAAGTTTTAGATGAGTTTGATAAAGTAATCGGTTTAGAACGTTTAGCTTGTATTCATATAAATGATAGTAAAAATCAGGTTGGAGCGCATAAAGACCGGCACGAAAACTTTGGCTTTGGTACTTTAGGGTTTGATACGTTAATAAAAGTTATTTATCATGAAAAATTAAAAGAAGTTCCTAAAATATTAGAAACTCCTTATATAAGTGCTTTAGAAAATGGTAAAGACCGGACATATCCACCATATAAATTTGAAATCGCGATGATTAGAGAGAAAAAAATAAATAAAAATTTATATAATGATATTAGAAAGTTTTACAAATAGCTTTGATATTTTCCTTTATATAAATTATATAACTCCATAACTTTTTTAAATGTTTCTTCATTTAAATTATTTTGTAAATAAGCAATATATTTTTTATCATTACCTTGTAAAATGTCTTGGTAATGGTTTTTGATAAGATTTAAAAAAATATTTTGTTCATTTTCTGTTAAAAAAATATTGTTTTTTTGAGCGAACTGGTTTATATTAGTTATTGAGATATTTTCAATATATTTACCGATGATATAATTCATAATTCCCCCTTTACTAAATTATATGAAAAAATACGCTAGGAGGTGACTAAATGGCTAAAAAGATACCGAAGATAAATAAAATTAAATTACCTAAAGTAAAGATAAATAAAATTAAATTGCCTAAAATAGGTAAAGGAGATAAAGTAATAAAGAAAATAAAACCGCAGAAAAAAGCTAAACCGATGACTTTTTTATCGGGATATAAAATTAACAAAGATGTACGGGTAGAAATTGAAAAACGTTATAATATATTAATGGCTATTATTATGATGTTTATTCTTGTTTTAATTGTTGGTTTATTTATAATTCAGGTTGTGCGTAATGAACATTATGAATCAGAAATGGAAACTTTAACTAAACAAATAGTATCAGGTGAGTCTGCTCCTCGCGGAAGGATATATGACCGAAATGGTAAATTACTTGTCGATAATAAACCACTTAAAGTAATCTATTATCAAAAGCCATCTGGCGTAACAACTAAAGAGGAAATAGAAACCGCTTATAAACTAGCAGATATGATTGCTTTAGATACTTCTAAATTAAAAGAAGATGATTTGAAAAAGTTTTGGATAGCGGGTCACCCTAAAAAAGCTAATGCGAAAATAACTGATGAAGAATGGGATAAATTAGAAGAACGTAAATTAGATGATGATGATATTTCTGATATGAAATTAGAACGTATTACAGCCGAAGATTTAAGTGTTTATGATGATAATGATAAAAAAGCCGCTTATATTTATACTTTAATGAATAATGGTTATTCATATGAAGAAAAGACAATTAAAGATGAAGATGTAACCGATGAAGAATATGCTTTGGTATCAGAAAATATAAGTGAACTTAATGGAGTTAATACCAAACTTGATTGGGAAAGAGTTTATCCTTATGATTCAGTATTTCGTTCTATTTTAGGTAATGTTTCATCTAGTTCTTCAGGCCTTCCAGCTGAATTAAAAGATGAGTATTTGGAAAAAGGATATAGTTTAGATGACCGTGTTGGTATTAGTTATCTTGAATATCAATATGAAGATATTTTAAAAGGTAAGAAAGATAAATATCAAGTGGAAAATGATGGGTCTTATACTTTAATTGAAGAAGGAGAGCGCGGAACTGATATTGTTTTAACGATTGATATTGAACTACAAAAAGCGTTAGAAGATATTTTAACAGCCGAAGTACTTAAAACAAAAGAGGAAGCTAATACAGAATATTATAATCGTTCATTCGCAATTATAACTGACCCTAATACGGGTGAAATACTAGCAATGGCGGGAAAACAAATTAAAGAAGAAAATGGCGAATATAAAGTTTATGATTATACACCTGGTATTGTCACTTCACCAGTAGTTGTTGGCTCAGCGGTAAAAGGGGCAAGTCAAATTGTTGGTTATAATACTGGAGCACTAAAAATTGGTGAGCGAAGACTTGATAGATGTGTTAAAATTGCGGCAACTCCAGAAAAATGTTCTTGGCGTAGTTTAGGCTATGTTAATGATATAAGCGCCCTTGCTTATTCGTCAAATACTTATCAGTTTTATACGGCCATTAAAGTCGGAAATGGTAATTATGTTTATAATCAACCATTATCTGTAGATAAAGAAGCATTTACAACTTATCGTAATACTTTTGCCGAATTTGGTCTTGGTGTTAAGACTGGTATTGACCTTCCGGTTGAAAGTTTAGGTTATAAAGGGGATGGGACAACATCTGGACTTTTATTAGACTTTTCAATCGGTCAGTATGATACTTATACACCAATTCAACTTGCCCAGTATATTGGAACGATTGCTAATGGTGGTTCAAGAATAAAACCATATTTATATAAAGGTATATATAAGGATGGAAAAATTGAAAATCAAACTGAAACGACTGTTTTAAATAAGGTTAATACAAAAGATGAGTATTTAAACCGTGTAAAAGAAGGGTTTGAAGCAGTTATGTCATATGGAACGGGAGCTGGGTATATTAATATGAGTTATAAACCAGCGGGAAAAACAGGAACTAGTCAAAGCTTTATCGATACTGATAATGATGGAGTTGTTGATAAAGAAACAATAACTACAACATTTGTGGCTTATGCTCCAAGTGATAATCCAGAAGTTACTTTTACAATACTTTCTCCCGATGTTTCTCGAAGTGATGGAAGTAGTAGTCATCAATCGGATGTTAATGCGCGGTTGGCGACAGCACTTTCTCAAAAATATTTTGAACTCTATCCTAAATAAAGGGTTAAGGCGACTTAATCCTTTTTATTGACAAACTTTAATATTTTTTGTATATTTAAGAAAGATAGGAGAATGGTTATGAAGTGTCCAAATTGTGGTTATGAGATTTCTGATAATGATATGATTTGCCGGGGGTGTGGGCAGTCAGTTGTTATGTTAAAGCAAAAATATAATATAAAAGACGAAGTAAAAAAAGAACCTAATCAAACTAGTCTTTTAGAAATAGCGGGGATATCTAAAGAAGAAATTACTAATATAGATAAAGCACCAGTTTATGAAGTAACGACAAAAGAACCGGAAATTCCTGAAAAGTATTTAGAAACTTATATTGGTCCTGGTTATAATTATTTTAAAAAAAATACTTTTTCTTTCTGGAGTCTTTTACTAGGGCCGCTTTATTGGTCTTACCGAGGTTATTTATATCAAAGTGTTATTTTGACGGCCATTTTTAGTTCTTTATTAGTGTTGTCTTTATTTTATGCTTCACCTTTAATTATTATTGTTTTATATTTAATTGTTTGCATTTATATGGCTTTTACCTTTAAAAAACAATATTTAAAAAAGTGTAAAATTCAAATAAATAGTTTACTTAAAGTAAGCAAAGATGATGAAAGTAAATTACTAACTACCTTAAAAGAACAAGGAAATCCTAGTTATTTTGGGCCAGTATTATTAGTGATTGTATTATTTTTGGCAATGTTTGTTGTTAGATTGATTTTGTCACTATTATATAATTTAATATAAAATACTTTGAACTTTATCCATAATTATAGATTAAGCCATAGAAAAACTGTGTTAAATACAAAAAAAGCTTTAAAATTTGTTAATAATTTGGTATAATGTGTATAGATATGTAAAAAAGGAGGGAAATTTATGGCAAAAAAAGGTGATGTAAGAGAAAGAACTACTCTTGTATGTACCGTATGTAAATCAGAAAATTACCGTAAGGAAAAAAATAAAAGAAATACTCCAGAACGTTTAGAGTTAAATAAATATTGTCCAAAATGTCAAAAGACAACGTTACATAAAGAGAAAAAATAATTTTTGGGGGATGATTAAATGATTAATATAAACGATATAAAAAATGGAATGACTGTTATTATCGAAGGTAATATCTATTTAATTTTAGAATTTTTACATGTAAAGCCTGGTAAAGGACCAGCGTTTGTTAGAATTAAACTTAAAAATTTAAGAACTGGTTCAACTATTGAAAAAACTTTTAATACCAATATTAAATTAGAAAAGGCTATCATCGATAAAATGCCAATGCAGTATCTATATGAAAATGGGGATATTTGTAATTTTATGAATATGGAAACATATGAACAAATTGAACTATCAAAACAGCAAATTGGTGATGATGCTAAATATTTAAAAGAAGGTATGGAAGTTGGTGTAACTTTCTATAAAGGTGAATTATTAGGTATTACTTTACCAGATAAAATAAGTTATAAAGTTATAGAAGCAGAACCGGCTGTTAAAGGCAATACTGCAACTAATGCTACCAAAGAAGTAACTTTAGAAGGTGGCTTAAAAATAAAAGTTCCATTATTTATAAGCGAAGGCGATACTGTTGTTGTATCGACTAAAGATGGTAAATACGATTCAAGGGCATAAGTAGAAAAAGAATAAAAAGAGGTGAAAAATATGTTAGAAAAAGAAAGATTTTTAGCCATTAAAAAATTAGCTAATAAAATTCGTAAAGACAATGAAGAATTATTTAAAGCGTTAGAAAATGTGACTCCAGAGGAAGCTATTCGAGAAAAAGAAGAATTTATTGAAAAAATAATTGATAGTATGGGTATCCGTTTTGAAGATGGTGAACAAGGCCGTGAAGAAAAACAAATTTTCAGAGCTAATATTTTACTTCCTGATGATGATGCTTTTTATAAAGAATATTCTAAAGATAAAAACATTCGTAATTTAATGAATAAATTTTCGGTAGGAATTGAAGATATAATGAGTAAAATCACAGAGTTAAATGTATATGGTAAATATGAAGAAAGCCCTGATTTTGTTGATGAAATGATGGATATTTCTTCTAAAGATGCTGAAAGCTTACTTGAAGAAATTGAAGATTTATCAAGTGTAATGGCTGGTTTAAACCTTGATGCGGTAACTGATGATGAACTTCCAGAAATTCCTGAAGATAATATTGAGGAGGAAAAGGAAGAAGAAAAGAAAGTAATGAAACCAGAAGTTATTAGTGAAGAAATTAGTACTCCTGAAGACCCAGATATTGAAGACATGAGTAGTGTAGTTACAGGTTTTGTTGATGAATACAATAATTTACAGGAAACTTTAGATAAATCTCGGGCAGAGTTAAAAGAAGCTATGAAGAAAATGGATAAATTACAGCAAGAAAATGAATCATTAAAACAAAATAATTTAGATGCTGTTAATGCCCTTAATAGCGAAAAAGATGCTAGAAATCGTTTAGAAGCGGAAAATGTTAAATTAAAAGATCGTAATAAGTTGCTTGAAGATAAGTTAAAACAATCTGTAGCTTTATTTAAACGTTTATATAATAGTATTCCGCGCAAAAAATAAAACGCATTTTAGCGTTTTTTTTGACATAATTCTGTACAAAAAGCCCCTTAAATGATATAATTATTGGTAGTTTGGAGATGAGTGTATGTTAATATTAGCCAAGGCTGTTATGGCAGTTATGTTAGGATTTGTATCAACTGTTATTTTTGGTTATTTTGTCGTAAAATGGCTCAAAAGAAAAGGTTTAGACCAAAATGTTAGTAAAACATTAGGTGAAAGGCATGAAAAGAAACAAGGAACGCCGACCATGGGCGGAATTATGTTTATTGTGCCAACAGTCCTGATAATGATAGGACTGAAGTTGGCGGATAAGATTGATTTAACGCCAAATTTGTTTATTGTAATTTTTGTCTTTCTCGCATATGCGGTTCTTGGCTATATTGATGATAAGATTATTATTAAACAGAAAAATAATAAAGGTATGTCGATATTTGTTAAAGCTTTGGCCCAAGTTATTATTGCTTTAGTATTCTTCTATATTTATTTAAGCAGTGGTAATGAGCCAATATTAGATATTCATACACTTGGTATTCAAATAAATCTAGGCTGGGCCTATGGTATATTCTTATTATTTGTCCTAGTTGGTAGTAGTAATGCTGTTAATATTACTGATGGTTTAGATGGTCTTGCTGGAGGACTTTCAGCGATTGCTTTCTTTGCTTTTGGAATTATTACTTGGGGTTCAGAGTGGACTGATGGTTATGAAGGAGTCGCTATTTTCTGTTTTGTTTTAGTCGGGGCTTTAATTGCATTTCTTATTTACAATTCGCATCCCGCTAAAGTCTTTATGGGCGATATGGGGTCACTTGCTTTAGGGGCTGCCCTTGCTAGTGTGGCTATTATTTCGAACCATGAAATTACATTAGTTATTGTGGCTGGAGTCTTTATTATTGAAACATTAAGTGTTATTATTCAGTTAATTGCTATTAAAAAATTTCATACAAAAGTCTTTAAAATGGCTCCACTTCACCATCATTTTGAACAACTTGGTTGGAGTGAAGTAGATATTGTTCGTTTGTTTTGGACGGTGGGGTTAATTCTTAGTATGGCGGCTATTGGCTTTGGCGTTTGGCTTTAACCTTGCGCTTTTCCAGAATTTAGGATATACTTATTTAAAGAAAGGAAGATATTATGAAAAAAGGTATAAAAGAAGTTACAGTTAAAATAGAAGGTAAAGAGTGGCAAGATGCTTTAGATAAAGCATTTCAGAAAAAAAATAAAGATGCGAAAATTGATGGTTTTCGTAAAGGTAAAGCACCTAAAGAAATGTATATAAAAAAATATGGCAAAATGGAATTATACATTGAAGCAGGTGATATGGTTTTAGAAAAAGCTTATACCAAAGTTTTAGATGATAACAAAGATATTTTAGAAGATGTAGTAGCGCGTCCTGAAATCGAGCTAAAAGAAGTTGACGATGAAAAAATCGAGTTTAAATTTACTTTAACTTTAAAACCAGAAGTTAAACTAGGTAAATATAAAGGTTTGGGTGTTAAAAAAGAAGCCGCTGAAGCAACAAAAGAAGAAATAGAAGCAGCTATTAACCAAACTAGACAAAGATTTGCTGAAGATGTTTTAAAAGAAGGACCAATTGAAAATGGTAATGTCGCTATTATTGACTTTGAAGGATTTGTTGATGGTAAAGCTTTTGATGGTGGTAAAGCTGAAAATTATTCATTAGAAATTGGTAGTGGTTCATTTATTCCTGGATTTGAAGAACAATTAGTTGGTCTTAAAGAAGGGGATGAAAAGGAAATTAATGTTACATTCCCTAAAGATTATCATGCTGAAGAATTAAAAGGTAAAGATGCTGTTTTCAAAGTTAAAATTCATGAAGTTAAAGAAGTACATATTCCAGAACTTGATAAAGAATTCTTTGAAGATTTAGGTATGGATGGTATTGATACTAAAGAAGCATTAGAAGCTTATATAACAGACAGTATTATTAGTAATAAAAATGCTGAACTTGAAAACAAATATATTGATGAATTATTAACAAAAGCTAGTGAAAATACAGAAGTTGAAATTCCTGAAGTAATGATTGAAGAAGAAGTTGATAGAATGGTTCACCAATATGATGAATATTTAAAATCGCAAGGAATGGGTATGGAAATGTTATTTGCGATGACTGGTTCAAATGAAGAAGATTTTAGAAAAGATGTTCGTCCAGGCGCTGAAAAACGTGTTAAAGAACGTTTGATGTTAGAAGAAATCGCAAAAGCTGAAAAAATTGAAATTTCTGATGATGAAGCAAAAGAAGAAGCTGGTAAAATGGCTAAAAACTATCAAATGGAAACTGATGAATTCTTAAAGAATTTTGGTGGCCTTGAAATAGTTAAATATGATATGAAAATGCGTAAAGCAATGGAAGTTTTAAAAGAAGATTAATTTTCTTGTATATTAAAAGGATAGTTAGTGGCTATCCTTTTTTCTTGGGTAAGGTTTCTTTTCATTAGTTAAACCTAAAATATAATCGATACTAGTGTTATAGTAAATAGCTAGTTTTTTTAAAATGCTAGTGGGAATATCATTAGTTTCTGTTTCGTACTGTGAATATCCAGTTTGGCTCATTCCAAGTATTTTGGCAATCTCTTTTTGATACATATCTTTATCTTCTCTTAAATCTTTTAATCTATTCATAATCGTACCTCCGATTAGATTTTATAATAACTTAAAATAAGTTATTGACATATAACCTAAAATAGGTTATGATGATTACGTAAACTAATGATAGATGATAAGAAACATAATTATTGTCGAAAATAGTTATTGACAGTACCGGAAATATTGGGTAAAATCTAATTAGAATAGTAGTCTATAAAAATGGTAATAATATGTAGTAGATGTTGTATATTTATGAATAAAAGAAGAAAAAACAATTTAATAATAATTAGTTTATGTGCAGTATTGGTTCTAATGGGAATAGGCTATGCAGCATTTTCTAGTCAGTTACAAATAAATGGTACAAGTAATATAAGTAGTAACTGGGATATAAGAATAACAAATATTGAATCTGAATTAATTGGAGCAACTGATGTTAGTGAACCAACATATGATAATACAAATGGATTATATGCATCATTTCATACAGGATTATCAAAAC
>CALVRT010000102.1 GCA_944358735.1 uncultured Bacilli bacterium
AAGCACTATTAGAAGTTCCCGCCATAGGTGCTAGAACGACTTGATTTGCTATTTCAACATTCCCTATTTTCCACTTCATAAAATCACGTATAATCAATCTTAAGGAAATTAATCCAATTATTGATTGATTCTCCTTTCTATCAACATTTGAATTATTATACAACTAGTTGTATAATAATTCACGCACTGTGGATTTGTTTCTCATAAAATACAGCCACTTTAGTGGACTGGTTCGAGGTGACTCAAACCACAGATTTTTAATTTAATTGTTAATTAGTTAGTTAACACGTTAGTTCTTACTAATCGATGTTTTATTATTCTACGTGATTACATAATTAGAAATTCTGTGCCAAACTTACAGTGCAAACAAAACTAATTTAAGGAGGTGCTTATCAATGATATACTATGTTGGTATTGATATATCAAAGTATAAACACGATTTCTGTATTATCTCAAATACAGGCGAAGTAATTGTTGAAAATGATTCTTTTGAAAACAACAAAAAAGGATTTCAATTTTTTTTGGACCAATTGAAACCCTATAATAAATCTGATGTCCATATTTGCTTTGAAGCAACTGGACATTACTCTTTGAATTTGGAACTGTTCTTAACCAATCAAGGTTATTCATTTATGAAAATGAATCCTCTTGTCATCCATCAGTTTTTAAAAGCTCGTAGCTTACGAAGAACTAAAACTGATAAAGCTGATAGTATTACTATCGTTCATTATCTAATGTCAGTTCCATATAAACCAAATTCAGATTTATTATATCACATTTATACATTAAAGTCATTATGTAGATCAAGAGAACAGTTAATTAAAGAAAGAAGTAAGTTTCAAGTTATTTTAACCAATGAGCTGGACAAGTCTTTTCCTGAATTAAAGCCTTTCTTTAATAATAAAATATCTGAAACGCTACTTTATATTTTAAATAAATATAAAAATCCAAAACATATATCATTAATGAAAGACTACGATTCTCTAAGAAAACTATCTCATGGTAAATTTACTTATACTAAATTTGCCAAACTTAAAGTACTTGCCAAAAATACTGTCGGTCATTATGATGACAATACTGATTTACTTATTTCTACCTATGTTTCTCTTATTCAAACCTTTAATGACAAAATTGATCCAATAAATAAACAAATTTCAACAATTATCAAAGAACTTAATCCAAGAATATTATCCATCCCTTGAATGGGTGAAATATCTGCGGCGACTATTTTATCTGAATATGGAGATATTAAAAACTTTTCTTCTCCAAGTAAGATGTTAGCTTTTGCCGGACTAGAACCAAGTATCATAGAATCTGGTACATTACAGTCCAATGGTAAAATGGTCAAACATGGTTCTGGACATCTTAGATATTCCATTATGAATATTGCTATGATTATTTTAAGATATTCACCTACATTTTATGATTATTACCTTAAGAAACGTTCTGAAGGTAAATGTCATCGCGTTGCTTTATCTCATGTTTGTAAAAAACTTATTAGAGTTATTTACTGTTTAGAGAAAAACGACATCGATTTTAATCCGTCTTTGCTTAAATAAATTTTTATATGAAAATTTATTTAACTCCAAAAATTTTTAAAAAATTGAGTTTTTGGAGTCTTTTGGCGTGGGATTCTTTTCCAATTATTAATATTTTTCGTTTTTTTGAAAAATACTATTGACTTTTAATAGTTAGTCACCTCAGTTATATTTTCTCATTATGTGAATAAAAAAAACTCGACAGTTCACAAACTGTGATGTTATAATTTGTTTAATAAAAAAATAAAACTATTGACATAGTTGTCCGTATTTACTATTCTAGTAATAGAAAGAATATAAGTGTATAGAATATACTTATAATTAAAAAGGAAGTAAAAAAGTGAAAAATTTAAGTAAAAAACAAAAAATAATCTAATAATAGGGGGACTATGCTGTATATTACTACTTATGGGTATTGGATATGCGGCATTTAGTACGCAACTAAAAATAAATGGAACAAGTAGTATAAGTAGTGAATGGAAAGTATTAATAACAGATATAACAAGCGGAAGTATCGTAGGTGGGCAAGTAATGCATCAGAGCCTACACATACTGAAACAACAGCAACATTTAGTACAAACTTAATAAGTCCAGGAGATTCAATAACATATACGATAACAGTGGCTAACCAGGGAAGTATTGATGCAGTCCTAAAAAATATAGAAGTAAATACCGGAAGTAATGAAGCTATAGAATTTGAAACAAGTGGAATCGAAGAAGGAGATATTTTATTAAAAGAAACAACAGATGAACTATATGTAAAAGTAACATATAGTAATAGTGTCACAAGCCAACCGATAAATACGACAAGTACTATAACCGTAACTTTGGATTATGAACAATCTGTAGGTGGGGTAGTAGAGGCAAATAAAATAGTATATGCTTATCATACAGACCTAAGGACAATAGGTGAAAGTACCGTGACTGATGGGGTATCAGATTATACTTCACTTAGTTCATATCAAGAAGGTAAACCATTTTTCTTAAAGTATGAACTAGATTCAGCCAATGTTATTCAAAAAGCTTGGGATTGTCAGAAATTCCCATCAATAACTGAACCTATTTGTGTGTAAGGTGGAAGTGCTGATTATTGGTCTAGTAACCAAAACATATTAACAGAATTATCTAATAATGCGGCATTTACTGGTGCTGGAGGCTCCTGCATCTTGGATAACTCTAGTGCGGATTGCTATTCAGGCGCTTTGTATGTGGATGCTGCTTCCTATGGCTATGATTATGCGCGCGCTGCTTCTGCTAACTGCTTTGTGTACAATAGCGGCCGTGCCTTCTGCTACGAGCAGTAGTGGCAGTCCAGCATTTTCTAGGAAACTATAGTTTATGAGTGTAAGAT
>CALVRT010000103.1 GCA_944358735.1 uncultured Bacilli bacterium
AAAAAAAATAGACCAATAGGTCTATCTGTTGTAGTATTCAATAATTAATGCTTCGTCAATATCAGCATTTAATTCACTACGTTCAGGCATTCTTACATAAGTACCTTCCATTTTATTTTCGTCATAAGTAACGAATTCTACACGGTTATGTAAAGCTTCTAAAGATTCTTTAATGATTTTCATTTCTTTATCTTTTTCTTTTAAACCGATAACGTCACCAGGTTTAACGATATAAGATGGAATGTCAACTTTATGACCGTTAACAGTAATATGTCCGTGGTTAACTAATTGTCTAGCGCCTTTTCTACTAGTAGAAAAACCAATACGGTATACTAAATTGTCTAAACGACTTTCTAATAATTTAAGTAAGTTTTCACCATGAACACCTTTCATTTTACCAGCCATTGTAAAGAATTTTTTAAATTGTTTTTCACTTAAACCATACATAAATCTAACTTTTTGTTTTTCTTGTAGTTGGATACCATAACCAGAAATTTTTCTCCGGCGGTCTTGTCCGTGTTGTCCAGGAATATATGGTTTTTTAGCTAGTTCTTTACCGTTTTCTAAAGTTGAAAAACCTAAACGTCTTGATACTTTGTATCTAGGTCCAGTATAACGAGACATTTTTTCCTCCCTTCTTGCGGGTAGAGGTTATTTTGCCAAGCAATAGGGTGTATTATACTAATATCTTTGATAAGCAGCCTTACAAAGATAACCCCTTATAGGGAATAAACACATTATTGCTTTCAAAACAACGCTGCTTTCCTCACGCTTATTAATTATATTATGTTTTTCCTTATAAGTCAAGAACATTTGCCAAACATTAATTAAATTGACCATGCAAAGTGATTTACACATTATTTAAAGTGTGCTAAAATAAAGTTATAAAAATAGAAAGAGGCTATGATAAGTGTTTAAAAAAGGATTTACTTTAATTGAGCTTTTGGCAACAATTCTTATATTATCAGCTATAATTTTAATTATCGCCCCTTTAATTATTAATCAAATAAATAGAGGCGAAGAAATGGTAGCCGAGCAAACAGAAGATAATGTTATTGCTTCAGCTACTAATTGGTCTCATGATAATAGAACTTGCTTCCTGATGAAAATGATCAGGGTTCAATATATATTAAGGATTTACAAAATCAAGGCTTTCTTGAAGATGAAATTCAGGGGTTATCCCCAGATGATTGTGTTTTAATTTCTAATCATAATGGAGTTTATTATTATGAATATCATGATGCAGAAGAATTAACTGAAGATGGGGACTATTTTTGTGAAGTTCATTCAATAATAAAAACAATTACCCTTGATGCAAGTACTAATGGAGGAACCGTAAATGGAAAAGATACGCACACAATTAGAGGAACTAGTGGGGAAATTGTAACACTTCCTGATACTTCTAAATCAGGCTATACTTTTGTTGGCTGGAATACTAATCAAAATGCAACAACTAGCCAGGAAAAAGGCCAATACCGGATACCAGAAAATAGTACAACTTTATATGCGATTTTTATGAAACCATCAATTACTTATGCTTTAACAACTAACGGAAATGGTGGAAGTGGAACAGCGAGAACGTCTGACTGTACAATTTCAGCCGTTTATAATAATGCACCTCAAGCAACAAGTTGTACCACAACTCTTCCAAGTAATAGTTTTACTAGAAGTGGTTATAGTTTTAATGGCTGGAGTACAAGTAGTTCAGCTAGTAGTGGATCTTCTGCGGGAACAACTGTAACGCTTAGTAGGGATACTACTTATTATGCAACTTGGAAAACCTTAAAACCTAGTTGTACGATTACAGCTAGTGGTGGTAGTAAGAAAACTGTAAATAATAATCCTTGGTATTATTCAGGTAGCCCAACTATAACTTTAAATACAACTAATACTAGTAGTTATACATTCTATGATGTTGATGGTAATAGAATTTATAGTAAAACCGATTCTTTAAATTATGACGTTGAAAAGGGAACATATACAGCTACAGTTAGATCATCAGCTGGTTATAGTTCAACTTGTTCATTATCGGTTTCAAGAGACACCACCCCACCTAAAATATATGCGGCTATAAATAACCCTAATTATATTGTTGATTATGACCAGTATGGTGTTACGCATTATGGTCAGTATGAATATTCTATAAATGAAAATTTATCTGGTGGTTCATATCCATCTAGCCGAATTATGTATAGAGTAGTAACTGTTGACTTTATTAATCCTTTTGCTTATTTGCCAACGGAAGCTAAAGGAACTGGTGGTTATGGTAGTGGGTTAAAAACACTTAGAATTGTTACAGATGGTTCTTCAGCAAATATTACTGGGCCATCTCATTATGACCGCTCTTCCTCACACCGAAATTATTTAGGTTCTTATCGTATTGATTACTACCGAAAATTAACTGGGCGTGGACTACATACGATAAGGGCCACAGCTACTGATGCTTTAGGTAACTCAAGGACTGTTACAATTACTGTTCGCGGAACTTAAAAATTCGCTTAAAATAAGCGATTTTTTTTGACTGATTAAAAATCGTAAAAATTTTCGTAAAATAATGTAAAAATAAATAAAAATATGATAAAATGAATGATAGGTGAAAGATATGAGTCAAGATGTAATTCTTTATTTGATAGCTGGCGTATTAGCTATTATAACAATAATAATTATCTTAATCGTCATGCGTCATAAAAAGAAAAATGAATATAAAAAAATTATCAACAATTTAGAATATGAAAAAAATCAGTTAGCTACAACGTCGGCGATTCCGGAACTAGCTAAAGTTGAGGGATATGTTAAAAACGATAAGTTAGAAGTAATGTATGAGGACTGGCAAGAAAGACTTAAAGATATTGTTGATGTGCGAATTCCTAAAATTACAGATATGCTTATTGAAGCTGAATATTCACTTACTAAAAAAGATTATAAAAGTACAATGTATAAAATAGCTAAACTTGAGATGGAATTATATAAAGTTCGGACTAAATCAGAGTTTTTATTAAGTGAAATAAAAGACTTAACGACTAGTGAAGAACGTAGTAGGGCGATTATTACTAAATTAAAAGCTCGCTACCGGAAACTTTATGAACAATTTGAAGAACATGAAAGTGAATATGCTGATTTAGGTCCAGTGGTGGCTAAACAATTTGAAAATATATCTAAACAATTTGAAGATTTTGAAATCATTATCGAACAGAACGAATATAGTGGTGTCGATATGGTTGTTAAAGCGGTTGATGAAATGCTTAACCATATGGAAGTGGTTATCGAAGAACTTCCTTCAATTGTTTTAATGGCGGAAAATATTTTACCACATAAAATTAAAGATATTGAAACTATTTATAATAAAATGCTTGAAGAAGGATATCCTCTTGATTATTTAAATGTTGAATTTAATATTGAAGAGGCTAATAAAAAAATTACGGATATTTTAACTAGAGCAAAAGAACTTAATTTAGAAGATAGTTTATTTGATTTAAAAGTTTTAGCTGATTATTTTGAAAATTTATATACCGATTTTGATAAAGAAAAATTAATAAAAGCCCAGTATGAAGAAACAAATGAAACATTAAGAAATAAACTTATTAAAATTAACGAACTTGTTTATGATATTTTTAAAGAATTAGAAGATTTACAAATGACTTATAATTTAAAAGATAAAGATATTGAAAATTTAAATAACGTTAAGGATGAATTAGATGCTTTAAATAATGACTATAAGAACTTACTCGACCATACTAGTAACAACAGTTTTCCTTACTCAAAATTAAAAGATGAATTAGATTCTTTAGTAGTTAGATTATCAACCCTTGAAGGGGATTTAGATAAATCATTAAATGTTTTAGGTAGTATGCATGATGACGAACAAAGAGCGCGTCAGCAACTTGATGAAGTTCAGATGCTGTTACATAGTTCTACTGATAGTCTTCGCTCTTATAATTTACCAGTTATTCCTAATAGCTATTATGTGGAATTAAAGGAAGCTAGAGATGCCGTTAAAGAAATCGTTAAAGAACTTACGAAACAACCAATTGAAATTGAAACTTTAAATACGAGAGTTGATACGGCGCGCGATTTAGCGCTTAAGTTATTTGGAAGAACTAAAGAAATGCTTAAAATGGCGATGTTTGCCGAAATGGCCATTGTTTATGGTAATCGTTTTCGGACAAGTTATCAAGAAGTTGACAAATATTTAACTTATAGTGAAGCTTTATTTAACAAAGGTGAATATAAAAAATCATTAGAAACTTCTATTAATGCTTTAAATAAACTTGAACCAGGGATTTATGATAGATTACTTAATTTATATGGGGAAAATAGATAGAGGAGTGATAATGTGAAAAATAAAAAGTGGGCTTTGTTAATAATTATTTTATTAATGTTAATAGCTATTGTTTTATTAATTATTCCAATGTTTACGAAAGATAATGAAGGCTATGACCCTTCAAAAACAACAAAACAGTTTGCCAGTGATATTGAAAAGTTAAACGATTTATTAATAAATGGTGGTAGTAAAAAAGAAATAATCGAGTTAACTAAAGTTGATGATCTTGAAAATTTTAATATTATGACTGGTTCTGATTCTTATTTAAATCAAAAACCTAGTGAAAAAATAATTGAAAACTATGATTTAGATAATTATGTAAAAATGGCTGATAAATATATTAGTCGTTTAGAAAAAGAAATAAAAAATAATTTTTCATTTGAAAGAAATGATACTGCTCGAGATGGTAATTATATTTATGATATAGTTACAATTAGGTCATATTATTATTCAGGATATATTAGTGATTTTAATGAATTAAAAAATCAGTTGTTAGCTAAAGTTCAATCTGAAAATAAAGATGAAGAAAAATCTAATGAATATAAAGCTAAAGTAAAGGCAATGGAAATACTTGATAAGAAATTAAGTGATTACCGAAATGAAAGTGAAGAGTTAAATATCAGTATTAACTATAATGCTGACCGAAAAACATATACCAAAAATTCTCTTTATCAGTATATTTTATCGGTTCAAGGTTTTTCTTATCGAAATAATTCTGAAATGATGAATAATAATGAAAATAGACAGATAAGAATGGCTGAATATATAAATGAATCTTTAGCTTCTGGTGTTTTAGATAATAATGATATTTTGAGATTGGAGGCTAATGATGATTAAAAAAAAGAATGCTTTTACATTAGTTGAACTTTTAGCTACTATTTTAATTCTTTCAGCTATTGTTTTAATAGTGGCTCCTTTAGTTGTTAATCAAATAAGTAATGCTAGAGCAGATATATCAGAACAAACGAAAAAAAACATTGTTGCATCGGCAACTAACTGGGCAAATGACAATAAAAAATTACTGCCTGAAAATGATAATGATAAAGGGGCGGTTTGGATAGAAGTATTACAAGAAGAGGGTTATCTCCAAGATGATATTACTGACCCAAGTGGTGAAGATATTAATTCAGGATGTGTGGTTATTACTAATCATAATGGTGTTTATTATTATGAATATCATCGTGGTACTGATGCAGTGTGTCAACAATTTTCAATAAAGAAAAAAATAACATTTAATGCCAGT
>CALVRT010000104.1 GCA_944358735.1 uncultured Bacilli bacterium
ACATCTAATGAGTGGTGTGAACCAGTTACTGACGACGAGTATAATAAATTAGGATAAACAAGTAATGAGAAAGATAAAAATTAAAGGAATTTATAAACATTTTAAAGGCAATTATTATATAGTCGAAGATATCGCCATAAACTCTGAAAATGAAGAAAAATGTGTTATTTACCGGGCCTTATATGAAGATAATACTTTATGGGTTAGACCACTAAATGAATTTTTAAGTGAAGTTAATCATAATAAATATCCCGAAGTAAAACAAAAATATCGTTTTGAATTACAAAACATTAAAAAGGAGGAATATTAATGAATAAAATAGTTATTTATTTTTCATATACAAATCATACTAAAATGATTGCTGAAAAAATTAAAGAAAAACTAGGTTGTGATATTTTAGAGTTAAAACCAGTAATTCCTTATTCTGATAATTATCAGGAAGTAGTTGATGATGAAAACAATAGTGAAACTAGTAATTATTTACCAGAAATAGAAGATATTAACATTGATTTAAATAAATATAACGAAATAATTATTGGTTTTCCAACTTGGTGGTATCGTCCTTGTCCAGTTATGCGGGCTTTTTTAACTAAATATAATTTAGATGGTAAAAAAGTTATTCCTTTTGCCACTAATGCCGGCTGGCTTGGCCAAAGTTTTGAAGAAATTAAAGAACTTTGTCCAAATGCTCAAAATGAAATGAATATTGTTTTTGGAACAAAATACCAAGAAAATAAATTAGTTACTAAAGAAAGTGATATCGATAATTGGATAGATAGTTTAGCCCAGTAGGGCTTTTTCTGTATTAAAGTTTACTTGACTATTTTATTGTGCTATACTTAATTTATGAAGAAATGTTTGAGTAATTTTGATTTAAAAGTAATTGCTTTAGTAACAATGACAATTGATCATATTGGAGTTATTTTTGGGACCATTTTTTATGATATTATGCGCGCTGTTGGACGCATATCTTTTCCGATTTTTGCCTTTTTATTAACTGAGGGATTTATACATACGAAAAGTTTTACTAAATATTTTTTGAGAATTTTAGCTTTAGCGTTTATCTCGGAATTAATATATGATTATTTCTTTTTTGATACTTTATATTATCCAGATGCTAATAATATATTTTTTACTTTAGCCTTAGGTTTAATTACTTTGTATTTATTTGATAAAAGTAAAAAATTGGTTGCTAAATTTTGTGATACAAGAATAGAATCAAAGCTTATTTTATCAATGATGTATGTATTTATTATAGTTATAATGGGCGCTATTGCTGGTTATTTAAATTTTGATTATGGCGTGCTCGGAATTTTAATCATTAGTTTTTTCTATTTGTTTAAAGACCATTATTTATTATTAGTTTTATCGATTGGTTTAGCTACTTTATTATTTGATAGTCCAGTACAATTATTTTCTTTGATTTCTTTAATATTCATTTATTTATATGATAAAAGATTAGGTAAAAAATGTAAGTGGTTTTTCTATTTATATTATCCTGTACATATATTAGTATTAGGACTTATTAGTTTAATTTTAGCTTGACACTTTATTTGACAGGGTTAATCCCTTATATAATAAAGGACTAATAAAAAAGTATAAAAAAGGTTAAAATTTCCATTTACTTCCATATTATGGATATGATATAATCATCCGGTAACTGCAAATTACCAAGCATAATATAGTTACAATATAGAAAAAGGGTGATTTAAATGTTAGAAACAATATGGAGGGTAAGTCAAAGTTACGCCGGGAATATTTTATCAGCTGTAATAGTAGCGATAATAATTATTATTTTAATAATTATTGCTACTATTTTCTTTCCCTCTAAAGGTAACTAGACTTACTTAAATCAGGTTTTTTTTAGTTTATATAAAAAAGTTACCAGGATTTATCCTCGTAACTAAAATTGATTTTTTTCTTTTAAAAATATTTTTTTATTATTAATTAGTCTTTCATCAGTACTATTAATACTTAAGGCAATATCAATATTTTCTATAGCTTTATCAATATTACCAGTATAATAGTAGGCTAGTGATAGTAAATCATAAATAGTTTCATTGTAGCTAAAGACTTCATTAATATAAGTTTTTTCATTTTTCTTAATTTTTAAAGCTTCTTCACCGTATTTAATAACTTCATCATATTTTTTTTGATTACTTTTTAAATACATCATTTCGACATAAGGGTCTCTTAAATAAGGAGCTTCTTTAATAGCTTTTAAAAGCCACATTTCTGCTTCATCATATCTCTTTAAATTATTGTAGCACCGTGAAATAAACCGCATTGATGCACATCTTTCATCTTTCCAGGTTGCACTTTTTAATTGTAAATGTTTAATTAAGGTATCAATGGCTTCATTCCATTTTTTATAATACATATATTCTCTACCTAGATAATGCATATTGCGGTCATTTTCTGGGTCTTCTTTAACGGCGAGCTCTAAAAGTGGTAAATAACTACTTCTGGACTTTTTATCATCAGGATAGTGGTTAATAATTAAATTATCAGCCCGTTTAAAGACTTCTTCTTTATCGCTAACTAAAACTTCGTGAACGGGATATTTCCATTTATAGCCGTCTCTTTTATGAATTTTATCAGCATAAAAAGAGACAATTGGCTTTTCATCTTCTAAACGCCAGTTATAAGTATAACGAACTCTTGTCGTATTTTCATCCCAAACATTTTCTAAAGCTTCCCGCCATCCGGGCATTAATACTTCGTCTAAATCTAAACAAATACATATATCATAGTCTTTAGGAATTAAATTTAAAGATAAGTTTCTCGCCGTATCAAAGCGCCAAGGAGTTACTTTTTTACTTTTGACGATTGCTCCGCCTTCCCGAAGAGCCTGGGCGGTTTTATCGGTTGAACCTGTATCTAAAACATAGACGCCATCAGCCTCTTTTATGCTGTTTAGCCATCTACTAACAAACTTTTCTTCGTTATGTGCGATCGCATAAACACAAATTTTATATTTTTTCATAACTTCACCCTTTATAATTTATGCATTAAAAAATTAAATTTTAAATATTATTGAAATAATAAAATAAAAAAGTTATAATATTAAATAAGGAGGTCCCTATGGCTAATATTTTAAAAAAAATAATAGTTTTATTATCATCGGGAGTTTTCTTGATAACTTTAATGCTTTTAATTGTTATTTTAAACATTAGTTATTTCTTTACAACAGATAATATTACTAATGGTGTCCTAAAGATGGACATTGCTAAAACTTTAGATGAAGTTGAAAATGCTAATATCGATAGTAGTGAGGTTACGGAAATATTAGATAATGCTTATATTGTTGCCGAATATTATGGTGTCTCTTCCGATGTTATTGATGAAATGGTTAATGATGACGCGGTTAAAGAATTTTTTGGCGTAATGGCTGGTAATGTAACTGACTATGTTGTTAATGGAACAGATAGTAAGGCTTTAACTAGTGAAGATTTTAATAAAATTTTAGATGACAATATTGATAGATGGGTTGATAAAAGCGGAGTTGAAGTTACTGATAGTCAAAAAGAGGAGTTTTTAGAAACTGTTAAAAGTCAAAGTGGTCAAATTATTGATAGCTTACCCACAGCTTCAGCCATTGCTGATAAATTAGAACTATCTAATTTAGATGAAATAAGAATTATTTTTGATAATCAAACGAAAATAGTTCTTGGGGTTTTACTTCTAATAAGTTTAGCTTTAATTATTATTTTAAAAAGAAAGAATTTTAGATTTATTGCCTATATTGGTTATGCGGCTTTAGTATCAGGTATTATGACCATTGGCATCGGCTTAATTAGTAATGATTTAATTACAATGGTTTTAATGCGTAGTGATGTATTTTTAGATGTCAGTATGTTTGGCGATATGCTATCAAAACAGTTCTTAATTACTGGGACAGTTTTAATTATAATAGCTTTAATTTCTTATATTATTCATTTGCTTATTAAAAAGAAGACGCACTAGCGCCTTTTTTCTTTGGGAAAATTTAAATATACTAAATCTCCCTTTTCATACCACATTGTTTTCATACTTGAAACAAAACTTTTATCAAAGTCGGCTCTTTCAAGAAAAGCAAATAAGCTATCAACACCTTCAGAAATAACTAATGATTCTAAATCAGTATTATAGTAAAATGATAAACAGCAAATAAAAGTTTTCATAATGTCGCTTCTTTCATTGGCCATTTTTTGCATATTTGAATTTTTATTGTTTCTTAAAAGATAAAATTCCGTAAATTTAAAATTATCGATGTCTTTAAATCTAATGTCATCTAAATCAATAATATATCCGTGACTTTCATCAAAAATAAAGTTATCTAAATGAATATCTCCTAAATAAACATCATATTGATGTAGTTCTTGTAGTTGGTTAAAAACGTCACTAATAATTGTTTTTTTATCAATTCCTTCAGCTTTTTCTTTAATAGCGGCTAAAAAGGATTTAGCGTTTTTTATATAAGGCTCACTATAACCATAAAACTCGCCATCAATATATATTTTATCTATTGGCTTTGGACAAGACAGAGTAGCACGTATTAAAAAATCCGCATTACGTTCTTTTTCATCGATAAAAAAGTAACTATTATGAAATACTTTATATAATGTCTCATCATCTTTTATATAAATAGTTCCGCCGTTATTGTGTCCTGAAGCACTAATAACAGGTAATTTTTCTAATTCTTTTCTTGTAATATTAATCATAAACATCGCCAATTAATATTATACACTTATTTTAGAAAAAAGCTAATTTAGAAAATAAAAACTCCATCAATAAACAGGTGGAGTAACAATAAAATTAATTATTATTACTAGTATTATATGCATTATTTAGAAAAATATTCAAAAAATTTAAACTTTTTTCAAAAATAAAAAGGTTTTTTTGAAAAAATCTCCTATGATATATAATAGAGGGATCGATTGTAGCCTTCTGTGCCTGCCGACTTTGCTGGGGGTTTTGAAAAAAAACGAAAGCAGGAGGAGGGATGATTATGAAGAGAAAAAATACTTATGAATTTTTACAACTCATGATTATTCTACTTTTTTTAATCTTATTGTTAAAAGTAAGTTAATAAAAGAAAAGCACAGTTACAAGGTCTTAAACCAAGTAAGCTGTGCTTGACAAATAAACATTTGCAGGCACCTCAGGGCGAGGTTCCTCCTTAAATATAATATAACATATCTTGATATTTTATTCAAGATGTTTTTTGTTTCTAAAAATGAGTTTTTTGTGATTTTGTATAAAAGTTTTAATATAGTTAATAATAAAAACATAATGTAATTAGCTATAAATTTTTAATTTTGTTATTTTTTTAACCAGTAAGTTATAGCCTCCAAAATGGATACTTTTGTATATCTCTACTACTTTTATAAGATATAATTTTAGTAATTTTAAGTTATAGACGAGGTGTTAAATGAAATTTGTAATGAACGATTATGAGCCAAAAGAAATTATGAAGATTATACGTGAGTGGACCGAACTAACTCAAAAGGAATTTGGAGAAACTATTGGTAAAAATCGGAAAACTATTCAGCATTATGAACTTGGTGATAGGAATTATAATATAGTAACTTTACTTGAAATTGCTAAAAAGCATAATTTAAAAATAACTGTTGAAAAGAAAAAATAATATTTTTATATAAGGCTTGTTTAAAAGTCTTTTTTCTTAAATAAAATTTTAAAAGTGCCCCCAATTTGGTGGCCTTTTTCTTAAAAATATGCTATACTTAAAACAAGATATGAAGTATAGGAGTGAGTATTTATGAGAAGAAGATTTAAAACCAGAAGAAGAAATAAGCAAAGAAAAATAATTATTATCAGTGTGTGTTGTTTATTATTAATTATGACCGTTGGTTATGCAGCAATGCAGACTAATTTAAGTATTAATGCCAAAGGAAATATTTTACAAAATACCATTGATATTACTGATAATATTGTAGATAGTGGTGATGGCCTTTATATTGATACTTATGAAACAGAAGGAACAAGATATGTTTATAAAGGAGCAAACCCTAATAATTTTATAGAGTTTAACAATGAACTATGGCGGATTATTTCTAAAGAAGCAGATGGAACATATAAAATAATTAGAAATAACAGTATTGGAGAATACAGTTTTGATACATCTGCGAGTTGCCCTGTAGCATATAATAATGTTAAAAAAGAAGGAAATACAACAATAATAGATAATATTATTTATTTAGTCCCTGAAAAAGGTGATGGATGCAATAATTGGAGCTTGCCAACTACATTAAACTCTTATTTAAATGAAGAATATTATAATACATTAATTAGTAATGCAAAAAAACAAATAATTAATCATAATTTCGGGGTGGGAGCAATAAATTCAAATAATAATGATTTATTAACACAAATAGAAAATGAAAATTCTGTTTTATGGGAGGGTAATATTGGTTTAATAAGTGTTAGTGATTATTTAAGAGCTAATACTAATACGATAGAATGTGAATCGTTTATGTTAAATAATAGCAATAATGATGTTTGTAAAACAACTAATTGGATATATAATATAGTTTTATCGAATAATATTCCTTGGACAATTACACCAGTTAAAGGTAGCAGTATTTTAGTTTTTAGTATTAGTTCAATTGGAATTTCAACAAGCCATGTATATAATATTTTAAGTGCAAGTCAAGTAATTCCGGTACTTTATTTATCTTCAGATATAAAAATAGTAAGTGGTACGGGTACAGAAGCTGATGCTTATCAAATTGAATTGTAAAAAATATGAAAAAGCTAGTTAAGGCTTTTTTTCTTTTAGTAAATCGTGGTATAATAGTTACAGAAAATAAAGGGGTATGTACTATGAAATGTCCAAATTGCGGAAATAAGATTGAAAAAGATTGGAATTACTGTCCAATATGTCACCAAGAATTAACTAATGATTTACATAATGAAGATATAGCTTATGCTTCTTCAGTGGCTGAAAAGGTTTTAATAGGTTGCTTTTGTACTAGTGTTTTTGTGTTGGCCTGTTTATTATTGACAAATAAAATATCAATTAATATCTTTTTTATAGCTTATATTATTCCTCTCGTTATAATAATTTATGGAAAATTAAAATATTCTAAAAATCAAATTATAACAGGATTACTTTATTTAGCAGTTACTATATTAATAATTATGTTCCTCTTGTTAATATCTATTTTCTTAATTTTCGGGGGCTTTTTTTCAGTTATTTTAACGAAATGTGGTTATTAAGGTGAATATTTATGAAATGTAAGAATTGTTCATTTAAACTCAAATTATTTTGGAACTGTTGTCCAAATTGTGGAGAAAAAATTAAATATTCTTTTATTCGTTATTTAATATATTTACTGTTAATATTATTTGTTTTGGGAGTTAGTATTCTTAAATATAATAATATATATGGGACAATGGTTTTGCTTGCCTTGTTATTAAATATCTTTATAGTATTAAATATATCTAAACAAGAAAAATTTAAAACAGTAGAGACGATTTTTTTAATTTTGTATGAACTTATTGGCATTATAATTGGTGGAAAATTACTTACGTATTTTTTTAATCTTGGGAAATCAAGTTTCTTTGATGCTGGATTAACTGCTTATGGTTCATTACTAGGATTAATAATAATGTTAATTATATATAAGTTTCAATTTAAAAAATCTTTTAATGAGCTTGTAAAATTATGCATTTCTTTCCCACTTATGTATGCGGTTGGAAAGATAGGCTGTTTCGCAGCTGGGTGCTGTTATGGGATAGAATATTCTGGACCTTTTTCAATTACCTATAAAAATTCATTAGAGGCACCTAATGGTATTTCTTTATTTCCAATTCAAATTATTGAAAGCTTTGTTTTCCTAATTATTTTTATTTGTGCTTGGTATCATTATAAATCTTTTACAAATTACCAGGCCATTCAGTTATTGTTCATTTGTGCGATTAGTAAATTTTCATTAGACTTTTTAAGAACAGGCCATATAAATGATATTTTATCATTAAATCAGATAATTAGTTTGCTTTTTATTATATTTGGCATTGTTATTTTAATTATAAATAGAAGGAGAAGATATTATGAAGTGTCCAAAGTGTGAAGCCGAAATTAAAGATAATTGGAATTTTTGCCCAAAATGTAATCAAAGTTTGAAAAAAATAAAATATACCGATGAAAAACCAAAATATGTATCAACGCCATCAGAAAAAATAGCAATAGCAATAATTTTGTTTAGTATATTAATTCCCAGCTGTTTGCTTTTTGATAGACACATATGCGAAAATTATTTAACTATTGTTTTAATGTTTTATTTAATTCCTTTATTATTAATTATTTATAGTGTAATTAGATATCCTCAAAATACAATTGTTAAAATATTGGCTAGTATTGTTATTGCGTTAGCAATCATTATAGTACTATTTTTAATATTGTCTGTTATTAGTTATACTATAATTGATGCGGTATTTGGCAATTTTTTTGAAGAAATGTCCAAATGCGGATAAAACTACTAATAAAAAATATGAAAAAGCTGGTTAAGGCTTTTTTTCTTTGAATAAAACGTGGTATAATAGTTACAGAAAATAAGGAGGGAAAGTATGAAAGGATGTCCTAAATGCGGAAGAACAGTTCCAGCTGATGCAAATACTTGCCCGTATTGTGATTATCAGTTTGCTAGAATTGAACAAGTATATAAAAAAGCTGCTCAAAAAGAGGTAAAAAAAATAGATAAATATTCGGGTATGATAAAAAGATTAGTGGCTATTAACTTTGATATGCTTTTAATGATATTAGTTTTTATCGGCATATTACTTTTATTTAATGTTAATATAGGTAAAAATACCGAATTAATTGATATATTATTCCCAGGTATCATTACTTTAATAATTTATTTCTTCTATAGTACAATTCTTGAAGGTAGTTCACTTCAAGGTACATTCGGTCAAAAACTCGCTAAAATAAAAGTAACTGATGATGCTGGTTATGAATTAGGGTTTTCCCTTTCATTAAAAAGGAATTTAGCTAAAATACTAAATGTTTTAACTTTAGGCATTGGTTATATCGCTTTAGTTTTTACTAAAAAGAAACAAAGTTTAGCTGATTATGTAAGTGATACTTATGTTGAAAATAGTATTTTAGAATATAATACAAAATTAGTTTATGCTAATGTATTTTTAAGATTAATAGCTTTTATTATCGATATTGTAGTCTTTTATCTAATTTATTTAGTTATTAACTTTGGTGTAGACTATATATTTAACCATTACACTATCGATTTAAATAAAGATTTATTTATTAAAGTGTTTTTTACTTTAATTGTTATCGTTGGTCTAATATATATGGATACAAATAAAGGAACGTTTGGTAAACAATTAATGGGCTATAAAGTAGCGGACTTAAATGGTAACTCTATTGGCGTAGTTAAAGCTTTTTTTAGATTAATTATGTTGACTTTTGAAGTGCTATTACTTCCTGTTGGCATCATTTACTGTTTAGCTACCCCAACTAAACAAACATTTAAAGATTTAATAACCCATACAGTTGTTATAAAAAATTTGTAATTGCTAGGGGCTTATGATAAAATAATAACAGAAAATGGAGGTATATTATGTGTGGCTTTGTTGGATATGTAAATAAAGAAAAAGATAAAACTAATAATATAAAAGCGATGAATGATTTAATCGCTCACCGAGGACCAGATTCCGAAGGATATTATACTGATGATACTATTGCTTTAGGCTTTCGCCGGTTAAGTATTATCGATTTAAACAGTGGTTCCCAGCCCATATATAATGAAGATAAGAGTAAAGTAATTATTTTTAATGGTGAAATCTATAATTATCAAATATTAAGAGAAGAATTAATTGAAAAAGGTTATAAATTTTCAACTAAAACAGATACAGAAGTTATTCTTCATGGTTATGAAGAATATGGTGAAAATATTTTAGATAAGCTTCGCGGAATGTTTGCTTTTGTTATTTATGATATGAATATTAAAGAAATGTTTGCAGCCCGGGATTTTTATGGAATTAAACCATTTTATTATGCCCAGATGGGTGATACTTTTATGTTTGGGTCAGAGATAAAAAGCTTTCTAATTCATCCTGACTTTAAAAAAGAATTAAATAGAAAAATGCTTGAATATTATTTGACATTCCAGTATAGTGCAGGCACAGAAACATTTTTTAAAAATGTTTATAAATTAATGCCAGGTCATTATTTAAAATATAAAGATGGTAATTTAGAGATAAAAAAATATTACGAACTTAAACTAGAACCAGATAATACTAAATCATATGAAGAATGGAAAGAAGAAATAGATGATGCTTTAAAAGATACAATAAAAGCGCATAAAGTTAGTGATGTTGAAGTTGGTTCATTCTTATCAAGTGGGGTTGATTCTTCTTTTATCGCCGCTAGTAGTGATGTCGATAAAACCTTTACTGTTGGTTTTGATAATGGGATAAAATATAATGAAATTAGTTATGCTAAAGAATTATCAAAAGAAATTAATACGCAAAATATTAATAGAGTAATTAGTAAAGAAGACTATTTTAAAAATTTAGGTAATATCATCTATTATATGGACGAGCCACTTGCTGACCCATCGGCTGTTGCCTTATATTTTGTGGCTAAAGTAGCTAGTGAAAACGTAAAAGTTTCGTTATCAGGTGAAGGTGCTGACGAAATATTTGGTGGTTATAACATATATCAAGAGCCATTTGTTTGGTCTTGGTATTATAAAGTACCATATCCATTTAGAAAAGTAATTGGTTCTATTGCTAGTATTTTTCCAAGTCACCGTGGTTTAAACTTTTTAGTTAGACGCGGAAAAAAATTAGAAGATAGATTTGTCGGTAATGCTTTTATCTTTGATAATAAAGAAGTTAGTAAACTCTTATCATTTAAAAGAGAAACTGGTGGTTTTAAAGATTTAACTAAAGATTATTATGCCAAAGTAAATAATGAAGATGATGTTACGAAAATGCAATACATTGATTTTAACTTTTGGTTAATTGGCGATATTTTACTTAAAGCTGATAAGATGAGTATGGCTAATTCTTTAGAAGTAAGAGTTCCGTTTTTAGATAAACCTTTAATTGAAAAAGCTAGGAAACTACCAACCAAATATAAAGTTAATAAATATAAAACAAAAAAACTTTTTAGAGAAATTGCTAATGAAAAATTAGCTGATAAAGTAGCTGATAAGAAAAAACTTGGTTTTCCAGTACCGATTAGAGTTTGGCTTAAAGAAGATGATATTTATAATTTAGTAAAAAAACGTTTTGAAAATGCTAGTGAATTTTTTAACACTAAAGAAATAATTAAATTGTTAGATGAGCATAAAGCTGGTAAAAAAGATAATAGCCGTAAAATCTGGACCGTTTATATTTTCTTATTATGGTATGATATTTATTTTGGAGGTGAAAAATGATATTCTTTTACATCTCTTTAAGTACATATCTTTGTTATCAAGTTTTAAAATATAAAAAAGGTATAATCTTATTAAATGAAGCTAAAGGGAGTTTAAAAAAATACAGTAAAAGTTTAATTAAAAATAAAAAAGAATTATTTTTTACTCCCGAATTATTAGTTATTATCTTAATTATTGTCGCTGTTAATGCTAATGCGAAAATAACGGGGATTTGCTTTGTTATTTTCTATATGTTAATGTTTTTATATATGTTTCGAGAAAAAGAAAAATTAACTTTAAACAAAAGTAATATTAGTTTAATTGTTATTCTTTTAATCTTATTTCTTTTAATTAATATTTTGTTTTATTTCAATAATGAAACACTTAATAGTGGTTTTCTAATCTTTGATGCAACTTGGATTTATTATATTGTTTTTATTATTTTGAGCTATTTTTCTTATATTGTTTTATTAATAGCTGCAATAATAAATAAACCATTTGAACTAATTTTTAAAAAGAAAAAACATAAAAAGAAAAAACACAAATAAATTATAGGGGGAGGGAGAATATGCTTAAAGTTCATTCAGCTGAAGTGAAACCAGGAGATACGTTTTTAGCTTTAAAAGGAATTAATGATGACGGACATAACTATATCCAAAAGGCCATTGATAATGGGGCTAGCTGTATTATCGCAAGTCATGGTGAGTATGATGTTAAAACGATAATTAAAGAAGATACTCGGGAATATCTTGCTCATTATTTAGGTGATTTATATGCCGATAAACTAGACAAAATCCAAATTATTGGAATAACTGGTGGTTATGGTAAAAGTTCATCAGCTTATCTTACTTATCAGCTTTTAAATAGTAATTCATTTAAATGTGCTTATATTGGTTCTTTGGGTTTTTACTTGGAAAAGAAAATTAAAGACCTTAAAAATGTAACACCTGATTTATATGAATTATATGATTTAATTAGCGAGGCCGTGGATGAGGATTATAGTTATCTAGTTTTAGAACTTTCGGATATTGGTTTAAAGCAAAGAAGAGTTGAAGGCATTCCTTTTAAAGTTTTAGCCTTAACTAATACTTTAGGGCTTAAAGAGATAAAGGCTCAAATAGAAGTTTTTAAGCAATTAAAATTTGATGGAATAGCCATTATTAATGGTGATGATGTTAATATGAATAGTTTTTTATTAGCAAACAATCAAAATGTTACTTATGGCCGTAATGGTCAAAACTATAAAATATCATCAGTTATGCTTACTTTGTTTTCCTCAAGCTTTATGCTTTCTTATGAAAATAAAGCAATGGAAATTAAAATACCATTTCCTGGAGAGGTGAATATCTATAATTATTTAATTAGTTATATTTGTGCTTCTACGTTAGGTGTTAATAACCAGGAAATTGTTATGACAACACCGTATTTAAAGCTCTCAGAAGGAAGGCTTCAAGCTTTTAAAAAAGATAATGCTTATATAGTTAATGACTATGCTTATACCCCTAGTATGATTAATAATGTTTTTAAGGAAATAAAAAAATATACAAGAGGACCTGTTACTATTTTAATTGGTCCTAAAGGTCATACTTCTTTAGAATTTAGAAAAGATGTTTTACAGACTGTTGTTAGTTTAGCTGATAAAGTTGTTTTAACAACAGATAGTTCTTATGAAGTTTCTGCAGAAGAATTAATTAAAGAAACGACTGAAGATTTACCAGAAGAAAAGTATCAAGTGATTTTAGACCGTAAAGAAGCCATTAAAATGACGATTGATAGTTTACAAAGTAATGAAGTTTTACTTATTTTAGGCCGCGGGAATGAAGAATTTCAGGTTGTTGATAATATGGATTTGCCGGTCTGTGATATTGATGAAATAAATAAATGTTTAAAAAAGCATAATTAAATGCTTTTTTTTGCAGGATTTTTTAAATAAATCACCTATGATATATAATAGGTGGTAATAATGTATATAGATTTAAAAGAAAGAAAAAAAATCAAACAAAAGTATTATCCTTTATATATAAAATATAATAAAGGCTTAAGAAAAGTATTTAAAAAGAAGTTTATAAAAAAATATGAAAATATTGATAATATTATTAATAATCATAATCAAATATGGTTAAAAGATATGATAGTCCAAAATAGTTTTCTTAATAATATCAATGGATATAAATTAGATAATTGCCAAAAGGAAGTTGTTCTGGCTGAAGAAAAAAACACCCTTGTTCTAGCAGGTGCTGGTAGTGGTAAAACTTTAACAATTGTGGCTAAAGTGGCTTATTTATTAAAACAAGGAATACTTGGGAATGAAATATTATGTTTATCTTTTACTAATGCTAGTACTAATGATTTAAATAAAAAGTTAAAAAATTATGGAGTAAGAGCTTTAACTTTTCATAAATTAGCTAGTAAAATAATGCGGCACTATGGTTATAATTATAAAATTGTTAAAGAAAATGTTTTATTAAAAATCATTGATAAAGAAGTTACTTATCATAAAGTAAAAGATTTAGTAAACATTAATTTTATTACTTTAAATAATAGTAAAGATATTAGAAATATGCATAATTTAGTTTTTAAAGAATCTTTAGTTTATCACTATTTTAGGAAAAATATTGTATCATTTATTAATCTATTTAAAAATCAAAATTATCATATTAATAAATTTAATGAACTTATAAGAAAGTCTTCTTCTAAAAGAATAAAAAAGTATCTTTGGTTAATTAAAAAAATTTATATAAAATATATGGCTTATTTAGAAGAAAATAATATGATAGATTTTAACGATTTGATTAATAAGGGCGCTAATTTAGTAAGAAAATATGGATATGATAGTTATAAGTATATTATCGTTGATGAATATCAAGATACATCTTTAGCTAAATGTTTATTTATTAAGGCTTTAGCTACTCATTCTAAAGTAATGGTTGTTGGTGATGACTGGCAGTCAATATATAAATTTAGTGGGGCTAATTTAGAAGTGTTTAGAAATTTTAAGAACTATTTTCCATATACTAAAACTTTTAAATTAGAAAATACTTATCGTAATAGTCAAGAACTTTTAACAATGATGAGTAATTTTATTATGAAAAATAAGTATCAATTAAAGAAGAATTTATCTTCAAGCAAAAGTTTATCTAAACCAATTAAAATATATTACTATACTGATAATCAAACCAAAATATTAGGAAAAATATTAGATAGTTTAAAAGATGATTTTATTATTTTGGGACGCAACAACGAAAATGTTAATATTGTTCCTAAAAAATATAGAAATAAATTTATGACTGTTCATAAATCTAAAGGATTAGAAAGTGAAGTTGTCATTATTATTAATTTAGAGGATAATGTTTTAGGTTTTCCAAATAAAACAGCAAGTGATGAAGTGTTAAGGTGTCTTTTACCAAAAGAAGATGCTTTAGCTGAAGAAAGAAGATTATTTTATGTGGCATTAACAAGAACTAAAACTTATAATATTTTATTAGTTAATAAAGATAAACCATCAATATTTGTTAATGAAATTATTAAAGATAATAAGGGATTAACCGAGTATAAAAAAATTAAGTAAATCATTACTTAAGATATTTATTATTACTTCTTCCAACTAGCCAATCTAAAGATATTTTATATTTAATACATATTTGATAAGCAAAAGCTGTTAGAATTAAAGTTTTTCCATTTTCATAAGCACTGATAGTAGAATGAGATGTATTAAGTATATTAGCAATATTTTCTTGTGATAAATTATTTTCTTTCCTAATTTCTTTTAAATTAGAACCAATAATATTTTTATTTAGTTTAATATTATTAGTTTTAAAATTTTTATTACTTAATCCTGTAATATAATCAAGAGATGTATTAAAATAATTCGCGTAAAAATTTAATTTTTCTAAAGGAATAATTTCTTTGCCACGTTCCCAATTAGAAATGTTTACTTGTTTAACTCGCATTAAATTGGCAAGTTCTTTTTGTGTTAAATCTTTTTCTTCTCTTAAAAAATATAATCTTTCAAATTCCAAAGTAATCACCAATATAATTTTCCCATTAAAAATTAGTTTTAAAAATAAATATAGGTAAATACGACAAAATGTGATATAATTAATTTAGAAAATATGGATGGTGATAAAATGTATAGATTAAGGCATAGAAATAGAAATAAACAAAGAAAAATACTTGTAATAAGTATTTGTTCAATACTTCTTTTTATGACAGCAGGTTATGCTGCTATGAATACAAATTTAGAAATAAATGCTAAAGGAAATGTAGTTAAAAAAATACTGGTGGTGAGCAATTGTTAGAAATGGTAGATATAGTTACTACTGGTGATGGTCTTTATAAAGATAGTTATGAAGAGAATGTATATACTTACCGGGGCGCAAACCCTAATAACTATGTCACATTTAACAATGAACTTTGGCGAATAATTAGTGTTAACACTAGTGATAATACTATAAAGATAATGCGTAATATACCATTAAATGATAGAGCATTTGATACAAGTGATAATGAAAGATATAATAGTAGTCAGTATTGTAACTCTAGTAATTATGGATGCAATATCTATGGAAGCATAGGTACATTATATGATAACAATTTAAGTCCAATAACAGAGTTAGCCAGAGAGGTAAACGGAACAAAATATCAGTTACCAAATAAAGAATCAGAAATGAGTACATATTTAAATGGAGAATATTATAATGGATTAACTGTGGAAGCAAAAAGTATGATAAAAAAAGATGCTATATATAAGGTAGGAGTATTAAAAAATCAATCGGGGCAAACAACAAGTACAGATATAACACAAGTGAGTGCTACAAAATGGAAAGGTAAAGTAGCAACAATAGATGCCACAGAATATGTGAGAGCAAGTAATAATAGTAGTTGTACTGGAGCTTACGCATATGCCGCTAGTAATTGTTTTAATAGTAACAGTAATCATAATTGGATGTATTTGAACAATTATTGGTGGACCTTATCACCAGATTCTAACAAATACTCGGATGCTGTATGGAATATAGATAAAACTGGTCACTTCAACTTCTATATGATTGATGTTACCTTTTCCTATTATGTCCGTCCTGTAGTAACATTATCTCCAGAAGTTAAAATAACTTCGGGTGATGGAACACAAAATAATAGTTATCAGTTATCAATAGAAAGTTAAAAATAGCTTTCTTTTTTTCTTGACATAAATTTAATAATTTAATATACTATACTAGTATACTCTTTTAGTATACTTGGAGGTGTTTATGGAAACAAAAGAAAAAATATTAAATACCGCGAGAGACTTATTTAATACTTATGGTTATAGTAAAACTAGTATGGATTTAATTGCTAAAGAAGCTGGCGTAACTAAAAAAACAATATATAGTTATTTTAAAGATAAAGAGACTTTAATTAATTACTTTTTAGCTGAACAAATAAATATTATTAGGAATATTATCAATAAAATATATTCTGAAGATAAACCTCTATTAGAACGTATCAATCAAATGATTCTAGCTACTTTTGAGTACCGTGATAATAATAAATTTATCGTTAATTTAGGAAAATCAGCTAGATTATGGGGTGGTAAATCAAAAGATTTATTAATGAAATTAAATAAACAAATTGAAAATGAAATATATTTAAAATTAAAAGAAGCTGCTGAAGAAGGATTAATTAAAGAATGTGATTTAAGATTGACAGCTTTTATAATATATAAGATATATGTATCTGTTTTATTTGAATGGGAAGGGGATATAAATAGAGAAAAAGCCACAAAAGAAATTATGGAGTTTTTGAAGTCTGGTTTAATTAAATAGGGGGTAATAAAATGATTAAGAAGTATAAAAAAGTTATAATAATTTTAGGTATAATTATTTTACCATTAATTTATAGTGTATTTTACTTAAAAGCTTTTTGGAATCCTTATGGTAATTTAAATGATATTCCTGTCGCTTTAGTTAATTTAGATAAATGTGAAGAAAATTGTAAAAGTACCGAACTTATCGATACTTTAAAAGAAAAAAACACCTTTGATTTTGATGTTGTAAGTGAAGATGAAGCTGAAAAAGGTCTAGTAAATAAAGACTATTATGCGATCGTTAAAATCTCTGAAGATTTTACTTCTTCTTTTGAAAGTGATGAAGATTATCATAGTACTGAAATAACTTATAGACCTAATAAGAAAACCAATTATTTAGCTTCCCAAATTATTGGAAGTGCGGTTAGTGAAGTTGAAAGTACTTTAAATAGTGAAGTTAATAAAGAAATAACCAAAAATTTAACGGATAATCTTAAAAAGGTACCTGAAGAAACTAATAAGGTAAAAGAAGGTATGATTACATTAAATGATGGAACTTTAAAATTAAATAATGGTTCTACCAATTTATATAACGGTTTAAATGAACTTGCTAGTGGATATAAAGATTTTAATCAAGGAATAAATACTTTAAAAGAAGGTAGTACGAAATTAGAAAGTAGCTATCAAGCGTTTGATGAAGCCTTAACTACTGTTTCAAATAGTACTAATGAATTTACTGAAAAAGCTAAAGCATTAGATCAAATACCAAGTGTTTCTAATGAAATAGCTAGTGGGATTGATAGTATTAGTACTAATTTAAGTAGCTATGAATCTTTTAATAACCAAGCTTTAGATGATGCAAGTACCGTTTATCAGTTAATAATAAATTATGTAAATGCAAACCCTGATAGCTTAAATGATCCTAATATTAATAATGCTTACCAAGTAGCTAATGGTTATTTAAATACCGGTACTTTTAACACCTTAAAAGATAATTTAAATAGCTTAGTTAGTGCTCAAAATAATTTAAATCATAATTATCAGACTTTTAATAGTAATCTTGCTAGTACAAGTGAAGTAAATAGTAGTTTAAATTCTTTAAATAATGCTTTAACTAGTTTAAGTACTAGTAGTGGTCAAATAGAGGGTGCGATTAGTGAAATTGATAATGGAATAAGTGAAATAAATAATAATTCTAATACCATTAATAATGCTTTAAATCAGTCTAAAGATGGAGCTTTAACTTTAAGTAATGGTTTAAATACTTTAGATAATTCAGTTAGAACTTCCGTAAATACTTTAGATGAAGAAATATCTAAAACAGATGAAAGTTTAAATAAATTAGATGGTATTGAAGAATATGCGAAACAGCCTGTTAAAGTAAATGAACAAGATTACGGTGAATATAATGAATATGGTATTTTCTTTGCACCTTATTTTATGTCTTTATCTTTATGGGTTGGCGGAGTTTTAATAATGATGGGTTTATATTATGATCCTGATAACCGCTTTAAAATATTAGGAAGAAATAGTAATCATAAAGCTTTAAGACTACTTTTCTATAATATAATAGCTATATTACAAGCTTTAATCTTAGGTTTTGTTTTAAAACTTGCTTTAGGCTTCACTGTTGCTAATACTTTCTTATATTATGGTTCTTGCATACTAGTTTCAATGACTTTCTTAGCTATAATTATGTTCTTATTCTTTAACTTTAAAGATGTTGGGAGATTTTTAGCTTTAGTGTTATTAATTATTCAGCTTACCGCCTGTGCGGGAACTTTCCCAATAGAAACAACACCAACTTTCTTTAAAATTATTAATCCATTTATCCCAATGACTTATTCAGTTAACTTATTTAGAGAGTCTTTTGTCAACCTTAATACTGACTTTATATGGTCTAATATCGGTGTCTTATTGCTTGTTTTCGTTATTTTTACTATTTTAATTTTAATAACAGGGTATTTCAAGCAAAAAAAGCAGGATGTGAAATAATTTTCACATAAGAGATTGAATTATTTGTGGTTATAGTGATATAATGGAAGTGTTTTAGTGAGATTATGCATGGGCTTTTTCTTTGCATATTCTTATGTTTATTATAAAGGTGGGGTAATATGGGAAAGAAAGAAATGGCCGTAAAATTAATCAAAGACAAACTAAATAATAAAACCTTTTTAAGTTATAAAGAAATTGCAGAAATTACGGGCTATCATCCAAAATATATTTTAAAATTAAAAAAAGAAGTATTAGATGGTACTATTAAATTAGTGCATGGTAATAAGAATAGAGTACCGGCTAATGTAATGAGTGAAGAAGAAAAAGCTAAAATTATTGCTTTATATAAAAAAAGTAATGTTAGCATTCGCAAATTTTGTAATTTTTATAATAGCCGAAGTTACTCTTGTATTTATAATTTGTTAAAAGAAAATGGCTTATTAAAATAACCCCATTTCATTAATAGAAATAGGGTTATTAATTATACCTGTTTTTTGGCCTTGGCTAAAACTTTAGGTTTATCAACTAAATAATCTCGAGGATTGGCTTTCGGCCAATTTTTTAATATTTCAAAATCTTCTTGAAACTCTGAATTAGTAATTTCAGATATTATATCAGGGTTAACTAAAGCATTAAATTCATCTTTAGGAAAGACTAAATTTCTCGAAACATCGGTAATTTCATTACGCTTAGTATTTTCAATATAACTATGAAGAACTCTAATTCCTGAGTGCCAGCTAGGAATAAGAGCTGTAACATAAGTAACATCTGGCTGATTAAAAGCTAAAGAATAATTGTGACAATGGCCAAGCGCTTTTCCTAAATAAATATTATTATAAAATTTATTTTTTCTAACACTAGGTAAGCCTCTTAAAAGACTTAAAGAAGAAACAAATGGTTTAAAATGTATTTTACCTTCTGAAAATACCACCCATTTAATTTCATCAGTTAAATTTTTTTCAGTAATTAAAGGATTGTCTAAAATATTTTCATCTAATTTTCTGGTAGCATATTTAACTAAGAGCCAGTAAACGAAATAACTTATATTGAGTTCATATTTATCTAAAACTTCATCTAATTTACCAGCCATAATTATATCAGCTAAATAACTAGGTCCATCGATACCATAGTTTTTACCACATAATTCTTTTAAAAAAGCAAAAAATTGTTCTTTATCTTTATAATACTCATCACGGGTAAAATAATCATCGTAAGCCATAAATTCACCTCTTTATTTTTCGCTTTACTTTAGGTCTGTTAACTAAATATTCCCTAGTGGTAATTTCTGGGTGTTTTTTTAATAAAGGATAATCTTCTTGATATTCTTCGGGGGTGATAATAGAAACAACTTCGGGATTAACTAAAGTTTCAAAATCAGTTTTAGGAAGGACAAGATTGCGCGAAACATCGATAATATTTCCGTCAGTTGATTCGACATAAGAGTGTAAGTATTTAAGTCCTTTAAACCAAATAGGAATAAAAGCCGTTACATACTGGACACTAGATTCAGGATATTCTAAAGTATATTTATGACAATATCCAAGCGCTTTTCCTCGGTAAATATTATAGTAATATTTGAAATGTAATGGATTTTTCTGTTTAAAAATACCGCCTAAACTTTTTACTAATAAGTCAAACTGAAATTTTCCCAGTTCAGTTTCAATTTGTTTTTGATTTAAGTCAAAATTCTGAATAAGCGAATTATCAAAAGTAGTTTCGGGAACTTGATTAGAAGCATACATGGCTAAAATCCAATATATAAAATAACCAACATTTATTTCATATTTCTGCATAAGTTCTTGTAGTTTATCATTTTTAATAATATTATCTAAATAACTAGGACCATAATATTCATAATTCGCGCCACATAATTTTTTTAACTCATTAAAAAAGTTATCTTCTTCTATTTTGCATATAGCTGGACTATGGTAATCATCATAATGCATAAAAATATCCCCCCTTTTTCGCGTTGATATTATATATATTTTTTGTTCGAAAGTCAAATTTTGTCATTATTTCCAAGCTTAAACTTTTAATATGTCCTAAAGATACTTAATAAGTTTTTATAGGAGGCATGAACTATGAAAACAGGATTAAGTGAAAAAGAAGTAGCTGAAAATCGTAAAAAATATGGTAATAATGAAATATCAAAGGTTCAGCAGGAAAGTTTTATCAAATTATTAATTTCAACACTAGGGGACCCTATTATTAAAATTCTTCTAATTGCTTTAGCTATTAAAACTTTATTTTTATTTGAAAGTTTTGATTGGTATGAAACTATAGGTATAGTAATTGCTATTTTCCTCGCATCATTTATTTCTAGTATTTCTGAATATGGAAGTAATAAAGCTTTCGAAAAAATGCAGGAAGAAGCTTCCAAAATAAAAGTAAAAGTAAAAAGAAAAGATGGAATTAAAGAAATGGAAATTGGTGAAGTAGTTGTAGGTGATATTATTTGTTTGCAAACAGGAGATGAAATCGTTGCTGACGGAAAAATTATAAGTGGCGAAATAATGGTTAATGAATCTAATTTAAATGGTGAAATGAAAGAAATTAGTAAACGAAAAAATGATAAATTATATCGTTCATCTGTTATATATAGTGGGGAAGCGTTAATGGAAGTAGCGAGTGTTGGTGATAATACCTTATATGGCCATTTAGCTAAAGAAGTTCATGAAAAAACGCCTGATAGTCCGTTAAAACTTCGGTTAACCGTACTGGCGAAACAAATAAGTAAGCTAGGTTATATTGGGGCGGGACTTGTAACCTTTTCCTATTTGTTTAGAACTTTTATTTTAGACAATCATTTTAATTTGTCTGATATATATGCCGATATTACGAATCTTCCTTTAGTATTTGGTCATTTACTTCATGCACTTACTTTAAGTGTAACTATTATTGTGGTGGCTGTTCCAGAAGGACTTCCAATGATGATTACTTTAGTTTTATCTTCTAATATGAAACGGATGCTTAAAAGTAATGTTCTAGTTCGGAAATTAATGGGAATTGAAACAGCTGGTAATATAAATATTTTATTTACTGATAAAACCGGAACAATTACGAAAGGTAAACTTGAAGTTATTAAAATAATTGATGCTTTAGGAAACAAATATTTAAATGAAGAAGAGTTAAAGACCAATAAGCCCTTTTACAATTTAGTTAAACTATCTTGTACAGCTAATAATAGTAGTGTTTATGCTGATGATAAGGTAATTGGGGGCAACATTACCGATAGAGCATTGTTAAGTTTCTTTAAACCAAATATTTATAATTATGATAAAATTCATATTTTACCGTTTTCTAGTACCAATAAATATGCGATTACAAGTATTAAAGTAGATAATAAAATTATTAATTTAGTTAAAGGAGCACCAGAAGTTATTATTAGTAATTGTTCACATTATTATGAAAATAACCGTAAAGCTGGTTTATTTTATCCAGAAAAATTAAAAAAAATGGTGATTGATTTAGCCGGTGAAGGAATAAGAGTTTTAGCGCTGGCTACATCTAGTGATAATGAAAAACTTAATCGTTTATGTTTAATCGGTTTTGTCTGTATTAAAGATGAAGTTCGTCCTGAAGCTTTAGAAGGGTTAAAACTTATTAATAGTGCAGGTATTCAAACCGTTATGATAACTGGTGATAATGTGTTAACTGCTAAAGAAATTGGTAAAGAAGTAGGTTTACTGACAAATCCTGATGATATTGTAATGACCAGTACGGAGTTTAATAAGAAAAGTGATGAAGAGCTTGCTAAAATTTTACCAAAGTTAAAAATCCTAGCTAGGTCACTTCCCCAAGATAAGAGTAGACTTGTTAAAATAGCTCAAAAAAATAATTTAGTAGTTGGGATGACTGGTGACGGGGTTAATGATGCGCCGGCTTTAAAAAAGGCAGATGTTGGTTTTGCTATGGGAAGTGGAACGGAAGTTGCTAAAGAAGCTAGTGATATTGTAATTTTAGATGATAACTTATTATCGATTTCAAATGCTGTATTGTATGGAAGAACAATTTTTAAAAGTATTCGGAAGTTTATTATCTTTCAGTTAACAATTAATTTATGTGCCGTAAGTGTTTCAATTATCGGACCATTTATTGGAGTAGAAACTCCAGTTACAGTAATTCAAATGTTATGGATTAATATGGTTATGGATACATTAGCCGGTCTTGCTTTTGCCTTTGAACCACCACTTAAAGAATATATGGAAGAACCTCCTAAAAAGAAAAATGAACAAATTATTAATACTTATATGAAAGAAGAAATTATGGTAACAGGAACCTATTCAGCTTTACTTTGTATCTTATTTTTAAAGCTCCCACTTTTCCACCATATTTTTAGAGATGGCGCCAATGATGAATATTTATTAACGGCCTTCTTTGGATTATTTATTTTTATGGGTATATTTAACTGTTTTAATGCGAGAACTCATAGACTTAATTTATTAGCCAATATTTTAAAAAATAAAGTGTTTTTATTAGTTATAGTTTTTGTTTTATTAGTCCAAGTTTACTTAATTTATTATGGTGGTAGTATGTTTAGAACTTATGGCTTAAATTGGATGGAATTTGAAATTATGGTTTTACTGGCAATGACAGTAATTCCTGTTGACTGGGCCAGAAAATTATTACTTCGAAAGAAGGGACAAAAAGGTGGTGTTTAATTTGACAATAAAAGTAGAAATGATATAATAATTAGCTAAGAGGTGAAGAAAAATTGAATACTGTGGAAAACTTAAGGATTAAAGATAAATTATTAGATGTATTAAAAAAAGCAGTACCTATTACTTTAGCTGTTAGTTTATCATTAGGTGTAGTAGGTTGTTCTAATTCTAACGAAAATACAAGTGGGGCTGCTTCATATGAAACTTCTACCGAATCAGAAGATACTCAAAGCTCAGTAGCCGAAACTACGGAAGAAACCAATATGGTAGTAGATGCCTATGAAAAATCAATGGATGCTGACACTGCAGTTGAGCAATCAATTACCGGAACAATGGAGCTTGCTAAATCGGTTTCGGAAGCAACTGATGAGTACCGCGCAACTGAAGAATATCAGCAAAATGTTGAAGCTTTAAAAACAGAATTTGATACTTTAATTAATTGGTTACTTGGAAAAACTGAAATTGATGGTTATACTATTCAAGATGTTGGAAATGGAACAATTGATTTAGCTAAAGATGCAGTTTATTATGTAGATGGAGTAATTGAAAGTTATATACCTGATTATAAGGATAAAGCTAAAGAAAAATTATCAGAATTAGGTGATATAGCTTGGGATAAAGCAACAGATGCTGGTGCTTGGCTGTTAAATAAAGGTCAAGAGTTTACTGATGAGGTAAAAGAAAAGAGTAAACAACTGTAAAAAAGTTTTTTACTTTTTTTATTGGAAAAAATTGCCAAATTTAAATATTTGTGATATATTATTACTATAAGAATAATAAAGGCGGAAGGTAATATTTATGATAAATTTTATAATTTGTGATGATGATACAAAATATTTGAAGTTAGTAAAGAATGTAATTGATAAATATATGATGAAAAATTCCATAGATTATAGAACTCATTTATTCACTGATTATGATGATGAATTTCTTAAAATTGTCGAAAATAAGCTACCTTTTAAGATTTATATTCTTGATATTGAAGCACCAACTAGGTCAGGTATAGATGTAGCTAGAATAATTAGACATAAAGATGTTGATAGTATAATTATCTTTTTAACTGGTCATAATGAACTAAGTGACGTTGTAGTTAAAGATGATTTTATGTTTTTATCATTTGTTAATAAATTCGATAATTGTGAGAAAAGATTAGTCAAAGTGTTTAATAAAGCATTTCAATTTTTGAAAGTTAGACCTAAAATAAGATTTAAAGATAATGGCGTAGTTTATACAATTGCTTTAAATGATATTTTGTATATTACTAGAGATAGTGTAGATAGAAAATGTGTTATTAAAACTGATAACGGTGAATATAAAGTAGGGAAAAGTTTAAGTTCAATAATGGAATTATTAGATAAAACATTTATTCAAACTCATAGGTCGTGTATTGTTAACACGAATAGAATAACTTCTTATAGTAAATCAAAAAGAATGATTACGTTTGATAATAATGAGAAAATTGATTTAATATCAGAAAAATTCGATGGGGAGTTGATTGGATAAATGTTGGAGATACTATTATATGGTATAGGTACAATTTTTGTCGCAGTTTTTTTAGTATATTGTTGGTATGAATTATTATCTGAAAAAGTTGATGTAAAAAATGTAAAATTATATTGTGCTGTAGTTATCATGACAGTAATTGGAACTTTTTTAAATTATGCTGTGCCTCATATTATAAGAATGTTATTAACAGTACTTTATCTTATTTTTATTAGTTATTGGTTTTTACATAGAAACGTCAAAGATATTATATTAGCGGTTCTTTTCTCATATCTTATTTTAATGCTTTCAGAACTCCTCTTGGTAATAATGTTACCTATTTTGTTCAAGGTTAATATAAATGAAGTTTCCAATTCAGTATATGGTGGATTAATTATTAGTTTATTAATTGCAGTTTTTTCATTGTTGATTTTAAAAACAAAATTTCCTAAAAAGATTTTTAATT